>JAJZDJ010000030.1 GCA_021828685.1 Actinomycetes bacterium
GATCGGCGTCGAGTTCGGGCTGCCATCGTCGATTCGCCTCAAGAGCCGCTATGCCCCCCTCACGCTGTTGCGCAAGGGACTCTTCACCCAGATGGTCGTCTCTGCCCTGTTCGACGAGCACAGGATTCTCACACAGACAGCCGCAGATCACATGGACGTCCTCAAGCTCCTTCCGCCCCTCGCGACCACAACCGACGACGTGCGCTGGTTCATCTCCAGCTTCGAATCGGTAATGAGCGCCGTCGAGGCGAGCGGCCGTCCGGTGTGGCAGTTCGCGCGGGGGCTTGCGACCAGGTCTATGGACAGTGGTAGGGCGGGAGGTACGGCTCGTCTATAGGGTCGAAGCGCCCGCGAGGAAACCACCGTAGTCTCAGGGCACTTCGTAGCCTAGAATGAAGTCGACCGAGGATACCCGGGATACCCTGGACGTCACACAAAGGTACGTCCCTACGAGAGGAAGCACGCTGGCACAAGGTAAGGAAGATGCGATCGTCTTGGAAGGCACCGTGAGCGAGGCCCTTAAGAACGCGATGTTCAAAGTGGAGCTCACCAACGGCCACGAGGTTCTGGCGCACAACTCCGGCAAGATGCGGATGAACAGGATCAGGGTTCTTCCAGGCGACAAGGTCCAGGTTGAGATCAGCCCGTACGACCTGACCCGGGGGCGCATTACCTACCGTTACCGCTAGCTAGCCTTTAGACCGAAGGTCCCCGCTTGACCGTCAGAAACGGTCAGGCTGTGTCCGGCACGCGAAGATCCTGACCAAATTTGACGGTGCAGGCCGCCGTCACCGGAGAGAATCACTACTCGCTGTCGTCGTCCCCAAACGCAAGAAGCCCGTTCGCCGCAGCGAGGGCAGTCGCGGCCCGTACCGCCTCTTCGTAGACGGCCCCGAGGTGTCCGAGTGAGACGGCCGGGTCGACACCAACCGGGGGTGGCCCGAGCGAGCGAACGAGTACGGAGGGGTCCGCAGTGGGCCGGATCGGCTTCACTTCGCCCGGCGGCTCGTAGCCCGCCCCCCAGAATCTGATCTCGGCCTGCCGGCGAGCCGCCGCCGGCCTGCGGCGCTTGCTCACGCAGCGCGCTCCTCTCCCCCGCCTTCCAGGCCGGGCTCGTCCTCCACGAGGTCCTCCTCGCGCAAGCCGAGAGCGACCCGCAGCTGGTGCGCGTCGAGGTCGCCGAGGCTGCTTCGTGTCGGCAGAACCATGCCGGCGATGCGCCGCTTCCCGGCGACTATCTCTTCGACCCGCTCGTCGACGGTGCCGGGACATACGAGGCGGTGGCACATCACGGTGCCCTCCTGGCCGATCCTCCATGCACGGTCACGGGCCTGGTCCTCGACGGCCGGGTTCCACCACCTGTCGTAGAGGACCACGTGGCGAGCGGCCGTCAGGTTGAGCCCTGATCCTCCCGCCTTGATCGAGAGCACGAGCGCCCCCGGGCCGGTGCCAGCCTGGAACTTCGCAACCAGTTCGTCGCGTGCGCCTCGCGTCAGGCCCCCGTGATAGCAGCCGATGTCGATTCCGCTGCGGGCGCTCAAATGCGAGGCGAGGCGCTCTCCCCACCGGGCGAAGTGAGTGAAGACGAGCAGCCGCTCGCCTCCTGCGATGACATCGTCGAATATCTCTTCGAGGCGCGTCAGCTTTCCCGATCGGTCGTCTAGGCCTGGAAGCTCGTCCTGCTCACCGAGGTACGCGGCGGGATGGTCGCATATCTGCTTGAGTGCTGTGATCGCTGCGAGCACCTGCCCCTTGCGCTTGTTGGCGTCGCCGTCAAGATCGCTCTCGACGAGTCGATTGACCACCGCCTGGTAGAGGCCTATCTGCTCGGCTGTCATCGCGCAGTGGTCGAGTCGATCCACCTTGTCGGGCAGTTCCGCTGCGATCTCCGGCTCGTTCTTGGTGCGACGGAAGATGAGCAGCCCGTTGAGTGCCCGTAACGCCGATTCCTGACTGGAGCGGGCGGCGGGCACACCCGACGGTGTCCGCGTACCACTCGTAGGCCCGCCTGTACCGACACTCGCAGCCCCACCCGCACCCGTGACCCAACTTCCCACTACACGCTCCGAAGGCCTACTGCCACCGTCCTCGCCAGCCCGATCCGCCCCGACGGCACCCCCGGCCGCTGCACCGGTCGCGCGCGACAGGCTTTCGATGAAAGCGGTGCGGCCGCCGACCAGCCCCGGATTGGTCCAGTCGAGGATCGCCCAAAGGTCACCGAGCCCGTTCTCTACCGGGGTACCGGTCAGCGCAAGCTTTGAGTGGGCCTTAAGCCGGCGCAGCTCGCGTGCGGTCTCGTTCGTGTGGTTCTTGATCACCTGCGCCTCGTCGACGACGACTCTCCGCCATGTGACCGCCGACAAGGCCTCTATGTCGCGCACGGCCGTTGCGTAAGTGGTGAGCACCACGTCGTGGCCGCTCGCAAGTTTCGCTATGCCGTCCGCCTCCGAGCGGCGAGGACCGTGGTGCATCGCGACACTCAAGCGAGGCGTGAACCTCCGCGCTTCGGCGTACCAGTTCCCGAGCACCGCCGGCGGGCAGATCACAAGGGACGGGCCGTGGCCCTTGTCGGCGATCATGTGGGCCAGCACGGTCGGCGTCTTGCCGAGGCCCATGTCCATCGCCAGGCAGCCACCGAGACCGGCGCGGTCCAAGAATCCAAGCCATCCGCCCGCCTCGGCTTGGTAGCTGCGGAGCTGACCGGCGAAGCCATCGGGTGTGTCGATCGGTGCCGGCGGGTGCGTCGTCGCGCCTCGAAGCAGGTCGGCGGCCCAGCCAGTTCCTTCCACGCGCAAAGGTCCCGCTAGCGTCCCACCCTCGATACCCACCGCATGGCGGATCATCTCAGCGCCGGACATCTGGGTGATCGAAGCCCGCTCCGCTAGGGCGGCGCTCGCTGCAGCCAGTTCGTCGCGGTCGAGGTGAACCCATCGCCCCCGCACCTTGACCAGCGGGGAGGCTTCCTTCGCCAAGCGTGAAATCTCTGCGGCGGTCAGCTCAAGGTCGCCGAAGAGGACGCTCCAACGCACGTTGGCGAGCTGGCTTATGCCGACCTGAGAGGTCCCTGCGGCCGCTTCAGCGTAAAGGCGGAGCTGCGGGGATGGGCGGCGCCGGGAAACGAGCGGCAGCATCACTTCGAATCCGGCACCGACAAGCGACGGACCGGTCTCGAACATGATGCGGGCTGCTTCCTCGGAGTCGAGGAGCACCTGGCCGCGCCTGGTGGTCGGCCGTTTGAGGGCGGGAACGAGCCGCTCGACCCGGCGCAGTTGCGCTTCGAGCTGGTGGGACTTGGCACCTGAGGTGATCACCATCGCAGGCTCGACAGCCATCGGACGCTTGTCGACGCCGGTCGCTTCGACGTTGAGAAGCCATCCGCCGTCGTCGCCCGGAGGGTCCAGCCGTATATGCAAGCCGACCCTGACGCTCGTGGTCACTGCTGACGCCCAGCGCTTCAGATCGTCGGCACTTCGCAGCGCCGGGTCGTTGTCCGCTGCGAACGGCTTGCCGTCGAGACCGTAGATGAAAGCTTCGCCTACCTCAGGTCGACTCGACGCAACAGGCGACGCCGCCGGGCTTTCCAGGCGCGACGCCCCCGCCCGGGCCACCGCGTCGACGACCGACCCTAGTATCGACCTAGTCAGGGCATCGGGGGCCGTCGCAGGCTGGAGCGCGCTTATGGAGCCGGGCATCCTCGTGACCATGTCATGGAGCCGTTCACGCGACACGAGCGCCGGAAACCACCTGACGCGGTAGCGGCCCGGACCTGACTTAGCCGACGTCTGGGACGCCGAGGCCGCCCTGAGCAGGGGAACCATGTGGCCGTTGGCTACAAGCTCAGCTCCCCAGATGGCGACCTCCCCGAGCCAGCGAAGGCTCGGAGCTACGTCGTCGCCCCCCCTGCCGGCGCCTATACCAACCAACCAACCGAGAGTCTGTGAAAGCGTCGCGGCCCGGGCCGGGGTGCTACCGGTGAAAGCGTGCGTGACGGGGCCATGGGTTTCCCACGCGATAGTGGAAGCCTCGGTGTTGACAAGGAACTGTTCCAGGTCTTCGGGCCCGCACTCGCATCCCGGGCCTCCGGCCCAAACGACGACGCGTGCCTCACCCCACGAAACCTGCAGGCGGGGTACGCCGACGAGCAGCACAGGCGGCTCAGCATGTTCGGGCTGGGCAGGTTCAAGAGCGCCTGAAACGCCTGATGTTCCCCCGTCCGGTTCCTCGATCCTTTCCTGCGCAGCTGGTGCTACGGAGTTCGGCGACGGGACCGGATCGCCGCCGGCGCGCTTTAGCGCCTCGGAGAGGCGGTCACGCTCGGCGGAGAGGTCTGCGAGAACTATCGAACGTAGGTCGCCGTCGAGAGCGTAAGCACTCGTCACAGCGCCGTCGGTTTCGTGTATCAGCCTTCGCAAGGTAGCGATCCACGCAAGTTTGTCCTTGGCGAGCAGCTCGACGTCCTTCTGTGACGCCCAGCCACCTGCTTCGGCCAGCACCGCAGTCTCTATGGTGATCTGGTCCAGCGTCTCTTCTCCACTCCTAGGCAAGGTCGACGGTCGCAGCAGGGGCCGCCGCGTCCGGATCTGTCCCTGCGGTCGCACGTTCCGGCGAATTCCGCAGAGCAACACATCTTTGCGATAACTCCAGCAGCGTACGGGCGCCAACTCTGCCTGCACCCGCCCCGACAACTAACAGCATAGCGACTCGGCGACGGTGTTGGGGTCTATCCTTGCGCGATGAGTTTGATCTTGAAGCCCGGCACCTCGTGGTGGGAGACCTACGCCCGCTGCGTGTCCGTGGCCCCCGAAGCTTTCGACTCCGACAGATTGCGCAACCTGTCCAGAGGTGAGTGGAGGCGTGTCGGGACGCCTGGTGACCACGTGAATCCGGTGGACGGCACCCCGATACCGGGGCCTCCCCGGGTCGACTACGACGAGGCTGTAGCGGCGGTTTCGCATGCCGGCACAGAGCATGTCGAGTGGTCCGTGACGGACCTGGACGAGCGACGAGCCCGTGTCACAGCTGCGGTCGACGCGATGACCGAGCACCGTGACCTTCTAGCGCTGCTCCTGGTCTGGGAGATCGGCAAGCCGTGGCGCCTTGCCTGCGCCGACGTGGACCGCTGCCTCGACGGGGTCAGGTGGTACGTCGGGGAGATCGAACGACAGATGGCAATCGGATCGGGGGCCGAACGCCGGCCTCTGCCGGGCGCAGTCTCGAACATCGCCAGCTGGAATTACCCGATGAGCGTGCAGGTCCACGCCGAGCTGGTGCAGCTTCTTGCCGGGAACGCCGTGGTAGCCAAGACACCGAGCCAGGGCGGCTTTCACACTCTCACGCTCGCCCACGCTCTCATGAAACGGGCCGGCCTCCCTGTCACCCTCTTGTCGGGCGTGGGCAGCCACCTCGGCGAGGTGCTCATCCGCGGGGAAGGTATAGCAGCGCTCGCCTTCGTCGGGGGGCGTGCCAACGGACGCCAGGCAGCGGTCAGCCTCGCTGACACAGGTCGCCGCCACATGCTCGAACAGGAGGGCCTCAACACCTGGGGTATCTGGGACTTCGGCCAGTGGGAGCTGCTCGCGCAGCACCTGCGCAAAGGCTTCGAGTACGCGAAGCAACGCTGCACCGCGTACCCGCGATACGTGGTGCAGCGGAGGCTTTTTCCTGCTTTCCTCGAAACTTACCTGCCGATACTCCGGTCGATCCGCTTCGGCCATCCTCTCGCCGTGCACGACCCTGCGGAGCCCCTACCCAACCTCGACTTCGGGCCGGTCATCCACGCCAACAAGGCTTCCGACCTGGTGGACCAGTTCAACGAGGCCCTCCGCGGCGGCGGCATCCCGCTTTACCGAGGCAGTCTCGGAGACGGCTCCTTCCTAGACGGCCAGGACACAGCCGCCTACGTGGCCCCTGCGAGCGTCCTCGCCCCTGCCGCGTCGTGGTCACTGCATCACGCTGAGCCGTTCGGGCCCCTCGACTCGGTAGTCGTCGTGGACACCGAATCCGAACTGCTCGCAGCGATGAACGCAAGCAACGGCTCGCTCGTCGGGTCGCTCGCAACCGACGACCTGGAGTTCGCCGCGCGTGTCGGCGAGCAACTGCAGTCCTTCAAGGTCGGCATCAACAAACCGCGCAGCCGCGGAGACCGCGAGGAGGTCTTCGGGGGCCTCGGGCACTCCTGGAAAGGCGCCTTCGTAGGCGGCGACCTGCTCGTCCAGGCCGTCACCTACGGCCCCGAAGGACCCGACGAGCGGCTTTACGGGAACTTCCCCGGCTACTCGCTCTTGCCGAGCCGCTGAGCGCCCAGGGCGTCGAGCAGTATTCGCGCCAGCTCACGCCGGCAGACAAGCAAGTCCGGGAGGTAAGGGTGGGCCTGGTTGTAGACGAGTTCGGAGCCGTCGACTCTCGACGTGTGCAGACCGGCGGCGAGCGCCACGCCTACCGGGGCGGCTGAGTCCCATTCCCACTGACCCCCTGTGTGAATGTAGGCGTCCACCTCGCCGTTCAGCACCGCCATCACCTTCGCCCCGGCGGAGCCGATGTGCACGAGGCGCCACCCGTTGGCTTCGGCGACCGCTTCGGCCTCCGGCTGTGGGCGGCTTGCACTGACCGCGATCAGCAAAGGGTCCCCGTCCCCTCCGCTTCGTTCGCCGCCTCGAAGCTGCGCCGTCGCCGAGGTGAAGACAACCCCCGACGCAGGAAGTGCCACCACCGCCGCCGCCAGGCCGATCCCGCGACACCATAGGGCGATGTGGACAGCCCAGTCGGTGCGCCCGGGCGTTCGGTATTCGCGGGTGCCGTCGAGTGGGTCGACTATCCAGACTCGCTCGGCCTGCAGCCTTCGTTGGTCGTCTGGTGACTCCTCGCTCAGGATTGCATCACCCGGACGGTTTGCGCTGATCTGCCCGATGATCAGGCTGTTCGCCTCGGCGTCCCCGCTGTCGCCGAGCTCTCGTCCGCTAAGGCCGGATTGGCGGAGGGAGACGAGCAGGTCCCCTGCCTGCGCGGCGATACTTGCCGCAAGGCGTTCGTCCTCGCTGCGGACGATCACACGTTACGCCGGTAGCTGCCACCAACCTCGAACAGGGCGTCGGTGATCTGACCGAGGCTCGCGAATCGCACGGCATCCATCAGCACCTCGAATACGTTAGCCCCCGACAGCGCCGCCTCAGCCAAGCGCGCGAGCACCGCCGTGCGGCCCTCCGCGTGGAGTGCATGGAAAGCTTCGAGGCGTCGGAGCTGACTCGTCTTCTCATCCTCGGTCGAGCGGGCGAGTTCGAGTTTCGGCGGCACTTCGTCCCCCCCGGGGTTGCAGAACGTGTTGACCCCGACGATCGGTAGCGTCCCGTCGTGCTTGGCTGTCTCATAGAGCATCGACTCGTCCTGAATCCTGCCTCGCTGGTAGCCGGTTTCCATCGCGCCGAGAACCCCGCCGCGCTCAGCCAGGCGATCCAGCTCTGCCAGAACGGCCTCTTCGACCAGGTCGGTCAGCTCCTCGACTATAAAACTCCCCTGGAGGGGATTCTCGTTTCCGGCGAGCCCCCACTCCCGGTTGATGATCAGCTGGATCGCGAGAGCCCGACGCACCGACTCGGCGCTTGGCGTCGTGACCGCTTCGTCGTAAGCGTTCGTGTGGAGGCTGTTGGCGTTGTCGTAGATGGCGCAAAGGGCCTGCAGCGTGGTCCGGATGTCGTTGAACGCCATCTCCTGCGCGTGAAGTGACCGCCCCGAGGTCTGGATGTGGTACTTGAGCTTCTGGGAGCGCTCGGACGCCCCGTAGCGATCGCGCATGGCGATCGCCCAGATCCGCCTCGCGACCCGGCCTATCACGGTGTACTCGGGGTCCATTCCGTTGGAAAAAAAGAACGAGAAGTTCGGTGCGAAGTCGTCTACGCGCATGCCCCGGGCCAGGTAGGCCTCCACGTACGTGAAGCCGTTCGCGAGGGTGAATGCCAGCTGGCTTATCGGGTTGGCTCCCGCTTCGGCGATGTGATACCCGGAGATGGAGACGGAATAGAAATTCTTCACCGAGTTCGCTATGAACCACTCCTGGATGTCGCCCATCACGCGAAGCGAGAACTCGGTCGAGAAGATGCACGTGTTCTGCCCCTGGTCCTCTTTCAAGATGTCGGCCTGCACCGTCCCGCGGATCCGCTCGAGGGTCGACACCCGGATCCCCGCCGCCTCGTCCGGCGTCGCCTCGCGTGAATGTTCGGCTGAGAAGCGCTCCAGCTGGTCGTCGATAGCCGCGTTGAAGAACATGGCGAGGATCGTCGGGGCCGGCCCGTTGATGGTCATCGACACCGAGGTCGACGGGTCGCAGAGGTCGAATCCCCGGTACAGGTCGCGCATGTCGTCGAGGGTCGCTATGGAAACGCCCGAGTTGCCGACTTTGCCGTAGATGTCTGGGCGGCGGTCGGGGTCGAAGCCATACAGGGTCACCGAGTCGAAAGCCGTCGAGAGGCGTGTCGCCGGCTGTCCCTCGGAGAGCAGGTGGAAGCGCCTGTTCGTTCGCGCAGCGTCACCTTCGCCGGCGAACATTCTCGCCGGATCCTCCCCCTGCCTTTTCAGCGCGAAAACCCCCGACGTGTAGGGGAACTCCCCCGGAAGGTTCTCGGCGCGAAGCCACCTGAGCAGGTCGCCATCGCCGGCGAATCGGGGAACCGCGACCCTCGCCACGCTAGTCCCCGAAAGCGACGTTCTCGACAGCGACATATCCGAGGCAGCCGCCGCGCGCTTCGGCCACTCCTCGAGGAGGCGCCTAGCGGAAGGATCGAACCCTTCCTCCATTTCGCCGGCCAAACGCCCGACGTCGACATGGCCGGCGCTTTGCGCGTCGAGCATCGCCAGGACCTCCCGGAGAGCTTGGCGCTGGCCGGCGGCGGCGGCGAGGCGGCGCGTCTCGCCGTGATATGAGCGGATCGCTTCCGACACTTCGGCCAGGTAACGAGTCCGCGCAGCCGGCACGATCGAGTGGCCCCGCGTCGACACCCTCCCGGCCTGGCGCGCAAGGACGCCCGGAGATACCTTCAGGCCGTCGGCCGCAAGCTGGTCGCGAAGGTGCTGGTAGAGCGCGGTGACGCCGTCGTCGGCAAAGCGGGAGGCGACCGTGGCGAACACGGGCAACTCCTCAAGGGGGACGCCTTTGTGCTCGCCGCTTCGCGCGAGGTGGCGCCGCACGTCGCGCAGCGCGTCGGCTCCCCCTCTGCGCTCGAACTTGTTGATCGTGACTGCCCTGGCGAAGTCGAGCATGTCGATCTTCTCCAGCTGCGACGGGGATCCGAACTCCGGCGTCATGACATAGAGGGGGAAGTCGACGTGGGAGACGACCTCCGCGTCGCCCTGGCCGATGCCCGGGGTCTCTACGATAACCAGGTCGAACCCGCCGGCTCGGCAGATGGCGATCGCATCGTCGACGCAGCCCGGAAGTTCGGACGCCGAGCCACGGGTCGCGAAGGATCGGAAGTACACGCCGCCGTGGCCTTGGCGGGCGACGTCTATCGAGTTCATGCGGATCCGGTCGCCGAGCAGGGCTCCTCCGCCCCGGCGTCTGGTGGGGTCGACGGCTAGCACAGCTATGCGAATTTTTCCTTCCTGGTCGATCCGGAAGCGCCCGACGAGCTCGTCTGTGAGCGACGACTTACCGGACCCTCCTGTCCCGGTGATCCCGAGCACAGGCGCGGGGTTCGACGCCGCCAGGCGAGCTATGTGTGCACGGCTGTCCTCGTCGAGCGTCGAGTTCTCAGCAGCGGAGATGGCCCTCGCAACGCTTCGATGGTCACCCTCGCGGATCGCCTGCAAGTCCGCGGGGTCGAAGCGCGACGGCGGCCGGTCGCAGTCTGATACCAGCAGGTTGATCATCGCATCCAAGCCGAGGGATTGCCCGTCGTGGGGCGAGAAGATCCGGGCGACCCCGTAGGAGTGCAGCTCTTCGATCTCCGAGGCGACGATCGTCCCGCCGCCGCCGCCGTAGACGCGGATATCAGGGCGCCCCTCCGCACGGAGGCGATCCAGGAGATAGCTGAAGTACTCCACGTGGCCACCCTGGTAGGAGCTCACTGCGACCCCATGGACGTCTTCTTGGACAGCAGCGGTGACAACCTCGTCGACAGATCGGTTGTGTCCGAGGTGGATGACCTCGCAACCTTGCGCCACCAAAAGTCGGCGCATGATGTTGATTGCAGCGTCGTGGCCGTCGAAGAGGCTGGCCGCTGTAACGAAACGTACCGGGTTGACCGGGCGATGAAGTTCGCTCACGGTGCAATTTTAGTTGGAAGTCTTACTAACTGCTATTCGAAATTCCGTCTGTCAGTACTCGAGGAGCCGCCCTGCGGCAGCGGCGATCGTCGTGACCTGCGGGAGGATCGCGCTCTCGAGTTCCGGTTCGTACGCGACGTGGGCGTCCGCGGCTCCGACGCGGATCACCGGTGCGTCGAGGTCTGCGAAGCAGTTTTCGCCTATCCACGCGGCGACCTCACCGCCGAACCCTCCGGTCAGGATGTCCTCGTGGACCACCATCACCCGGCCGCTTCTTGATACCGATTCAGCGACAAGCTCTTTGTCCCAAGGCAGGATGCTGCGAAGGTCGATCACTCTCGCCGTCGCCCCGCCGAGCGTTGCGACCGCCTGAATCGACTTCTCCACCGTCGCACCCCAGGTCACGATCGTCATGTCGTCACCCTCCTTCGCAACGCGACCCTTCGCGAAGCCGATCCGGTATTCGGGCGGCGGGAACGCGGTCTTGGTGTAGGACTGGCGTAAAAGGTGCTTGTGTTCGAGGAATAGCACGGGATCTTCGGCTAGGAGCGCAGTCCGCAGCAGCCCGACAGCGTCGCTTGCACGCGAGGGCATGACTACCGTCAAACCGGGTACGTGCGCGAATATCGACTCGCCGGACTGCGAGTGCCATATCGCGCCGCCCGAAAGGTATCCGCCGATGGGGGCCCTGATCACCAGCGGACACGTGAAGGCCCCATTCGAACGCCACCGTATGGTCGCAGCTTCGGTCTTGATCTGCTGCATAGCGGTCCAGATGTAGTCGAAGAACTGCACCTCTGCGACCGGCCGCAGACCCCGGATAGCCTGGCCGACGGCGCGACCGACGATGTCAGCCTCGGCAAGCGGAGTGTTGTAGCAGCGTGCGAGGCCGAACTCTCTCTGCAAGCCGAACGTCGTTCCGAAGACCCCGCCTTTGCCTTCCACCCGGGCGAGGATCTGCTCCCTTGCGTCAGCTACATCCTCCCCGAAGACCCTGATCCTCTCGTCCGCGGCCATGGCCTCGCGAAGAGTCAGGCGGATAGCTTCCCCGAGCGCCACCGTCTCCTGCCCGGGGCGGCTTTCCGGTTCCTCGGTCGACTCGACTTCACAGACGGCGACGACGTGCGTCCTGACAGTCCCAGGATCGGGCCGCTCGGCGGCCAACGCCCGGCGGGCCGCGTCCGCGACGAGGTCGCGGGCCTCTGTGCGCATCGCCTCGAGCTGCGACTCGTCGGTTTCGCCGCGCCGCAGGATTGCGTCTCGCATCCTGATCAGCGGGTCTCTTTCCGCCTCGGTGGCGAGCTCCTCGGCCGATCGGTATTTGCTCTGGGTGTCCGCGGAGGAGTGCGAGTAGGGCCTGGTGACAGACGCGTGCAGCAACGCCGGTCCGACCCCGGCGCGAACTTGCTCCACCACCTCCTGGGCAACGCGACGCACTTCCAGGTAGTCGGTGCCATCCACCGTCCGCACGTTGAGACCGCGGAATCCGACGACGAGCTCCGAGATCGGGGCGGGAGCCTGGTCCGAAGACGGCACCGAGATGGCGTACCCGTTGTCCGCTACGACGAATAGGACGGGCAGGTGAAGCGTGCATGCGGAGCTCAGGCTCTCCCAGAACTCCCCTTCGGAGGTCGCTCCCTCGCCGAGCGACACGTAAGTGACCTCGTCTCCTTGCGCCTCGCAGCCTGGCAGCCCGGGGAGCCGGGTGATGTACCGTCCAGCTTCGGCGCACCCGACCGCCGGAAGGCACTGGCTCGCAGTGGCCGACGACTGGGTGACGATGTTGAGCGCCTTGTTACCCCAGTGGCACGGCATCTGGCGTCCACCAGACGCTGGGTCCTCGGCGGATCCCACAGCCTGCAGGAGCATCTCGTACGGGCTCACCCCGAGGGCCAGGACGAGCGCCCGGTCGCGGTAGTACGGGAAGAACCAGTCGTAGGCGGGGCGGAGATACCGTGCCAAGCCGAGCGCCAACGCCTCGTGGCCGGCCCCGGAGATCTGGAAGAACACCCTGCTCTGCTTTTGAAGGGAGATCTCCCTGTCGTCTAGGAACCGCGAGATCAGCGCAAGCCGGAAATCCTCCAAAAGCTCCGACCCGGGGACGTCTGTTGAGTCCGACATGCGCACCTAAAGTTCCTGTAGAGGTTTAGAGTCAGCGGGGCTGAGTGACCATCATCAGCAGGGCCCCCAGAAACAATAGGTCGCTCGTGGCCCCCGCCCATGCCAGTCGCGTTGCGTGCATGCGCAACTCGTCGGCGGGAGTCGTGTTCGAGCGGAGCCGGGCCTCAGTGGGCCGGATCACAGCGAAGAGCAAGGTCCCAGCGACAAGCCATACCGCCATGCCGGCGATCGCCCAAAGCTGGCCGTACTCGGACCCGCCTGGGCGAACCGACATAGCCGCTATCCCGAAGACCGGCGCGATGACCACCCCGAGCGACGCGGACGTGCGCCCGGACAGGTAGCGCCTCAGTTCGTCGAGGTTGCCTCCCCTCGCAATCAACCCGTAAGCCCCGCTCAGCGCAACCGACCCGAAGCCGATGATGGCGAACGTGACGTGGATGCCGATGAGGACGTCGTAGATCGCCGGGTGGCCTGTCGAAGTCAGGAAGCCGGACCGCCTGAAGGCGCAGCCCCTGAAGGCGCAGCCCCTGAAGGCGCAGCCTCTGAAGGCGCAGCCTCTGGAGTCGCAGGATCCGACTCGCCTCGCGCCGCCAAGCCGAGTGACTCCAAGGCGAGGTCGCGAAGCCGCCGGTAGTCGACCTTGCCACTCGGGGATCGCCCGACGCTGTCCACCACCACGAGGCGCCGCGGTGCCTTGTAGCCGGCGAGCGTCCGCCGGGACCACTCGGCAAGATCGGCGAGCGCAGGGGCCTCCGGCCCGGCCGGCTCGACGACAGCTACGACCATCTCCCCGAAGCGGTCGTCGGGTACACCGACGACGACAGCGTCGGCAACGCCCCGGTGGGTCACGAGCGCCTGCTCGACCTCCTCGGGGAAGATCTTCTCGCCCCCGCTGTTTATGCACACCGAGCCTCGCCCGAGCAACTGCAGCGAACCGTCGGCTGCCACCGTTGCGTAGTCGCCCGGAACGCTCCAGCGTTCCCCGTCGATGATCCTGAACGTCGCCGCGGTCTTCGTCTCGTCCTTGTAGTAGCCGATCGGGCCCCTTCCACGGAGGGCCACCATGCCCCTCTCCCCCGAACCTGGCTCGACGAACCGGCCGTCGTCGCTGATCACGACTGTGTCGGCGCCTAGAGAGAAGCCGGCGGTGCCGGACACCCTCGACGAGGTGGAAGTCGAGCGCGCTATGCCGATCGCCTCAGAGGAGCCGAGCGTGTCGACCAGCACCAGGCGTGGATTGTGGCGGAGCAAACCTTGCTTGGTCTCGGCCGACCAGATCACGCCGGAACTCACGATCAGCCAAAGCGACGATATATCCCAGCGGGCCGGATCGGCGTCGAGCGCCGCCAGGATTGGCTTTGCGAACGCGTCGCCGACGATAGACATCTCGGTCACCCGCTCGGCCGCGATCAGGTCCAGCAGCGCGACCGGATCGAAGTGCCGCCCTTCGGGCATCAGGATCGAACCTGCACACGCCATGACCGACATGGCTGTGAAAAGTCCGGTCCCGTGCATGAGCGGAGGCCCAGGAACGAGCCGTCCCGGTGGATGTCGCAGGGGACCTCGGAGCGTCGCCCGGACGTCGTCGAGCGTGCCGTCCTTCGGGTAGCGAACCCCGCCGGTTCGGTTCAGGACGTCGAAAAGGTCGTCCTGGCGCCACATCACCCCCTTCGGCATTCCGGTCGTGCCGCCCGTGTAGATGAAGAGGAGATCGTCGCCGCTCCTCGAGGGCTCCCACCCGGACGAGCCGCCTGACATCGCAGCATCCTCGTACGGCGTCGCCCAGGGCGGGCAGTCGAACCCTTCCTCTGCGACCCACAGCCACAGGCGCACCGCCCGAAGTTTGTCTTTGATCGCCTCCACCCGCAGAGCGAACGATGCGTGGAAGACGACCGCCTCCGCGTCGCAGTTGTCCCAGAGGTAAAGAAGTTCCGACTCGCTGTAGCGGTAATTGGTGTTGACAGGCACAAGGCTCGCCTTGAAACACGCGTACACCACCTCGATGTACTCGGGGCAGTTGTAGAGATACTGGGCCACCTTCGCCCCTGACTTCAGCCCGGATGTCCGGAGTGAGCTTGCGGCGTTCGCCGCCCGCAAGTCGAGCTCACTCCACGACATCCTCCGGGGGCCCTGCATAACGGCGAGACGGTCAGGGAAGGTGTCGGCGACGACGTCCCAGACGTCCGCGAAGTTCCAGTTACTTACCGGGGAAGTCATGCGCGATGTCGCACGTCGCTGACCGCCCAGCGTGACGGTTCTCCCACACGCTCCACCAGGATGCCCTGGTTGCGCAGATAGTTGAGGTGCGCGAGCGTCTCGCCGGTCGCGGCACGGCGCATCCACCCTCGAATCTGCTCCCACGGCCGGCTCCACGTCATAGCGCTGGCGATCTCCCAGGTGGTGTCCTTGCCCGATTGGATCGCGTCGACCACCTCGTCGAAGCGCTCGCTGTGGTGCTTCTTCAACTCCGAGACCCGTCCCTGCAGGTCGACGAAGCGATGCTCGTGGGCAGGAAGAACCTCGTCGGTGTCGAACGCTGCGACCTTGTCGAGCGACATCAGGAAGTCCCCGAGGGGATCAGCTCCGGCCTGGGGATGAAATGAGATGTTCGGCGTTATCCGCGGAAGGACATGATCACCGGACAGCATCAGCCGGTTCGACGCCTCGTAAAGGCAGATATGGCCCGGCGAATGGCCCGGAGTCCAGATCACCGTAAGATCCCAGCCTGGGATGCCTGCCTTGTCGCCGTCGTCGACCATGACGTCGGGGGGCACCGCCCAAACCCAGGAGCGGATCGGCATCGACGCGTCGCGAAGCTCCGCTATCTCGTCTTCGGGTGCCCCGTCCCGGCGAAGCATCACAGCGATCCTCTCCAAGAGATCGGACGGCTCGTCGTAGCGGTCTTCGATCAGCGCCGCATCGGCCGGGTGAAGCGCAACCCAGGCGCCTGACGCCTCACGGACACGTCCCGCAAGTCCGTAGTGGTCGGGGTGGATGTGGGTGACCACGACACCACGCACATCGGATATCGCGAAGCCGGCCGTCTCGACGCCGGCGACGAGCGTCTCGTATGCCTCGTCGGTGTTCCAACCAGCGTCGACCAGGTACGCACCATCAGGCGTCTCGAAGAGGTAGACGAGGACGTAGCGCAGCGGGTTGTTCGGGATCGGGACCGGTACGCTCCACAGCCCCGGACGGACCACCTCCACAGGTGGGAGCGGCGGCAAACCTGTATCGGAATCACCCGATCGGGACTCCCTTGCTTGGGGATCACTCATCGTCAGCACTCATCGGCAGGCACGTATCTGTATCGACCATCACAAGCCAGCTTGCCACGTAGCGCTGCGTCGGCGCCTCCCCGCCTCCCCCTCCCCGCCTCGCCCTCACTGTCGCCCTCGCTCGCTCGAGGTGCTGGCAGCCTGCACCATCTCTTGCGTAGATTGCCTGGATGGCCGCAGTGCAGATACGCCAGATGAGGAGCCTCCCCGGCCGGCGGACCTTCGTCGACGTGCCCTTTCGCGTTCACGGGGGAAACCCGGCATGGGTCCCGCCGCTTCGTATCAGTGTCTACGACAGGCTCTCCCCGAAGCATCCGGCCACGGATCATCAAAAGACGGCGCTATGGGTAGCCTTCCGCAACGGGCGACCCGTCGGTCGCGTCGCCGCGTGCATCGACAGCCAGTTCAATAGCTACCACTCCTGCAACTGGGCCTGGGTCGGATTCTACGATTGCTTCGACGACGCCGAGGCATCCGGCGCACTCTTCGACGCTGCGCGTACATGGGCCCGTCTCGGCGGTGCCGACACTGTCATAGGCCCAGCCAACTTCACAACTAACGATGAGCTCGGACTGCTCGTCGACGGATTCGAAGACCCCGCCGCTCTGCTGACACTTGAGAACCCACCGTACTACGAGCGTCTTTGGACCAGCTACGGATGGGAGCAGTCGATGGACCTGTGGGCGTGGCGCTTCGAGCGGTCCGCCACGACTCTCTCCGAACGCCAGCAGAGAACCCTCGCGCGCATCGAAAAGCGTGCCGGCGTTCGAGCCAGAAGCATCGACATGTCGGACTTCGACGCCGAAGTGAGCCGCTTCTTCGAGATCTACAACGCCGCGTGGCAGAACAACTGGGCGTTCGCGCCGATGCCGGAACCCGAGGTCCGCCACTTGGCGCGACAATTAAAGACAGTGATCCGACCAGAGTGGGCGTTCGGCCTGGAGACCCTCGACGGCACGGTCGTCGCAGTTTGCCTCGCCGTCCCCGACCTGAACCAGGTGATGCGCAAGGTCCGAAGCGGAAGGCTGTTCCCGCTCGGTTGGTACCCGCTGCTACGAGAATCCAAGACGGTCACCCGGGCAAGGGTCTGGGCACTCGGGGTCCGTCCGGACTACCAGCATCTTGCCCTCGGCCCCCTGCTCTATCGGGAGATCGTCGAGCGGCTCATGGCCGACCCGCACATCGAGACTGCGGAAGCGTCGTGGACGCTCGCAAGCAATCACCAGATCAACGATCAGCTGGCAGCGATGGGCGCCCACCGCTCGAAGGTGTGGCGCCTCTACCAGCTGCGACTATGACCAGGCTATGACCAGGCTTTCGGTGCGTCGCTTGGGCCCGCGACCTCGTCGCGTGCCCGCTCGAATGCACTAAGGGCTTCGGTGATGTCTGCTTCGGTGTGGGTCGCCATGACAGACGTGCGCAGGAGCGCCTTGGGGACTGCGGGGGGTATCGCGCAGTTCGTGTAAACCCCGTGAGACAGAAGTGCGTTCCACAAGAGTCCGGCTTGCCAGACGTCTCCCACCCAAACCGGCACGATCGCGCTCCCAGAGGAGTCGCCGACGTCGAAACCAAGGTCGGCGAGGCCGCTTCGAAGCTGCCCGGCTCTCGCCAGCACCGATTCGCGACGCCAGTCCTCGTCTCGGGCAATTCTCCCCGCCTCGAGGGCAGCAGCTAGCGCAGCGGGGACCCCCGAAGCTGTGAACATGAGCGGCCTGCAGGTGATCGTCAGGTAGTCGATTACCTCGCGCGGCCCCGCCACGAAACCTCCGCAGCTGGCAAGCGACTTCGAGAAAGTCCCTACGACCAGATCGGCTTCAACTCCCGCAGCGGCCGCCGTGCCTGCACCGCTCGGCCCTACCACGCCCAAGGCGTGAGCCTCGTCCACGAGGAGCCGGGCACCGAAGCTGCGACATATCGAAGCTATCTCCGCCAAAGGAGCCGAGTCGCCCTCCATAGAGTAGATACCGTCTACAGCCACCATCACACCGCCCGACGCCGGCTGCTCCCGCCAGCTGCGCAGGGCACGGCGCAAACTGTTCGGCCTGTTGTGGCGGAACGCTCGAAGCGTTCCAGTGGAGTACCGGGCCCCGTCGACGAGGCTGGCGTGGGCGGCCGAATCGACCACGACAGCGTCGTCGGGGCCGATCATCGAGCCAAGCAAGCCGAGGTTCGCCACGTACCCGGTCGTGTAGACGAGAGCCGCCTCTGTACCCATCCAGTCGGCGATCAGCTCTTCGAGCTCGGTGTGCATCGGCAGCGTCCCGTTGAGCAGGCGGCTCCCCGTAACCCCGGTCCCGTACCGGTCGACGGCGTCACGGGCCGCCCGGCGCACCCTCGGATCCGCGGTAAGTCCGAGATAGTTGTTGGAGCCGAGCATCACGACCTGTCGACCCTCGAATACAGAGCGCGGCCCTACCTCACCTTCGACCGCACGGTAGAAAGGCAGAAGCCCCATCGACTGCGCTCCGCGCCATTCTTCGAGCCGGGGGTCGGCAGCCTTCGCGAAAACGTCGGCCTCCGGCTTGACGGTGCCGTCGCTCTCCTGCCCCGCCGCATCGTAATCCACTATCGGGAGCGCTCCATTCGCCAACAGTTCAACCAGCGGTCGTTATACGAGCCGACATTGTAACGAAGTCACGGGCCCAGGCAGCCTCGAAGAAGGTCGCGGGACCTTGCACTGTAGAAGCCACGAGCTTAGATCCGTTAGCCGGGGACGCCAGGCCGCCCGGCGGGGGGTTGTATGTCGCGAGGACGGTCCAGTTCGGGTTGATGTCGAGCTGCATCCCTCGAATCGCCCCGGCAGCGACGAGAAGCTGCGCCAACTGCAACGGCGCGAGAGAAGGGCCCGTGACATATACGAGCGCTCCGTCCGCAGTTATGCCGAGGCCGGAGCGCCACTGGTTCTCGATTCCGGCGCCCACGCAGGTGTCGACGCCGCAGGTCGCACCCCAGTCAAGCCAGTACGGGGTGGACGCCAAGGCAGTCGGTTGGCCGTTTGCGACCAGCGGAACCAGGTTCTGGCGGACAGCAACGACGTTTGATGTCATCGAAACGTCGGATCCCCATGCCCCGATGTTGACCGACCCGTCGGAGTAGATGACCAGCGATGCGGCACCGGTGACGAGCGGGTCGATGACCTTTCCCTCTGTGTAGTAGCCGCCGTGAGCTACCGACATCATGAACCCACCGTTGAACGCCGCGACGAGCGAGGTTGCCTGCGCCGGCAGGACAGGCGCCGTGAAAATGTACGGGCCGCCGCCGGGGCTGAGCGACCCGGAATACAGGCGAGCGGAAAGTAGTCGAGTGTCCATCCACGCTACCCCGGCGGCGGTGCTGCCCCCGGGTGGGACGAGGTTCGTCTCGTATATAGCGGGGCTGCCTCCAACCGTTCGCCCCGCCGGAGTCCATACCCCCTGGCCCTGCACGCCGGGTCCGCCTATCGGGGTGAGCGACGCCGGAGCGGGAAGCGGCGTGATAGCCGGAACCGGGGCTGTCGTGGACGTAGTCGAGCTGGACGACGTCGAGGTTGGGTCGGCGTGGGACGCCGTAGGCGATGTCGACGCTTGCGACGTACCGGCTGACTGCGGCGACCCTGCTGCCGACGCGGATTTCGCGCCCCCGGATGCCCCTCCGCACGAGGTCGCCGTCAGAGCACATGCGCATACCAGAGCCAACAAGGACGCCCGTTTGGAGCGAGTGTTTCGAAGCACCGCTCGACGATAGGCGCCGAAACTTCGCATTGGGCAGCACCCGCCCCACACCCCCGCCCTTGCAGCACGCTCACCCCGCCTTCCGTGCGTCGGTGGGCCTAGGATCGCCACATGTTCGATCTCCTTGTGAAAAACGGCCTGGTCGTGGACGGGACCGGTGCGCAAGCGACGCACGCTGACATTGCGGTGTCCGAAGGACGCGTCGCAGAGATAGCAGCACCTGGCTCGATCGTGGGGTCTGCCGGCACGGTGATAGACGCCACTGACCTCGCTGTCTGCCCTGGCTTTGTCGACATCCACACCCACTACGACGCGCAAGCCTTCTGGGATCCGACCCTCAGCCCGTCGCCCCTGCACGGAGTGACGACGGTCGTCGGAGGAAACTGCGGTTTCAGCATCGCACCGCTCACGGGGGACGCCGACGACGCCGACTACCTGATGCGGATGCTGGCGAGAGTCGAGGGAATGCCTCTCGAATCCCTTCAGCAGGGACTGAGTTGGGACTGGAGGTCCACGGAGGACTTCTTCGATCGTCTCGACTCGACGCTCGGCCCGAATGCCGCTTTCATGGTCGGCCACTCCGCTCTGCGCCGGGCGGTAATGCACGACGCTGCCGTCGGCTCGCAAGCGTCCCCTGACCAGCTTGACGCCATGAAAGGCCTCCTACGCAATGGTCTCGCCGCTGGAGCGATAGGTTTCTCGTCGACGTGGTCGCGGACCCACAACGACCACAACGGCGATCCGGTACCGTCGCGCCACGCCACCTCGGACGAGCTTGTCGAGCTGTGCTCGGTTGTCGGCGAGTTCCCGGGGACGACCCTCGAGTTCATCCCCGCACCTCCCCCCTTCGAGGAGAGCAACTTCGAGCTGATGGCGGCTATGAGCAGGGCAGCAAACCGTCCGATCAACTGGAATGTCCTCGCCGTCTACTCTCGGAACGCGCAAGTCGTCGAACGCCAGCTGGCAGGAAGCGACCTAGCGCGAAGCCTCGGAGGTCGTGTGGTCGCGCTCACCCTGCCTGACAGTCAACGCAACCGCCTCAACTTCAAGAGCGGCTTCATCCTCGACATCCTTCCGGGCTGGGACAAGCTGATGGCGCTCCCCGACACCGAGAAACTCACGCTGCTCGCCGACCCAATCGGGCGGCGGCGCATGGACGAGTTGGCTCAAAGCCAGGAGGGGCCGCTGCGCTCGATCGCCAACTGGGGCCAGTACCTGATCGTGGAGACCTTCGACGCTAAGAGCCGGCCTTTCATCGGCAGGCCGGTAGCCGACCTAGCCGCCGAAGTGGGCAAATCGGCTTGGGACGCTCTCGCCGACATGGTCTTAGCCGACGAGCTGAAGACGGTCATCGTTAACCAGGATCGGGGCCAAGACGTAGAGTCGTGGCGGCGGCGCGTCGACGTGTGGCGGGACCACCGGGCGGTCGTCGGCGCATCGGACGCGGGTGCCCACCTCGACATGATCGACACCTTCAACTACACGACCACGGTGCTCGCGAAAGCCGTTCGCGAGCACGGGCTGCTCAGCCTCGAAGAGGCTGTGTCGCACCTCACGGGCGGCCCTGCAGGGCTGTACGGTCTGAAGGGACGGGGCGTGATATCCGAGGGAGCATGGTCCGACCTGGTCGTCTTCGACCCTGAGCGGATAGGACCGTCGCCTGTGTCCACCCGCTACGACCTCCCCGGCGGCGCGGGACGCGTCTTCGGCGGCTCGGTCGGGATCCACGAGGTGGTCGTGGCAGGCGAGGTGATCGTAAAGGACGGGGAGTTCAGCGACGCGCGGCCGGGGAGGATCCTGCGGTCGGGCCGCGACACCGCTACAGTCCCCGTCCGGCCGCTGACGGGGTCCGAGAACGCCGCTTGACGCTAGAGAGCTAAAGTACCGTCGGCGATCCTGAAACCGGCGTTTCCGGCTATTCCCTCCTCGAGCACTGCGTCGATCATCTGTTCCGACGTTGACCTCGCCCAACCCCTTCGTGCATCGGAGTCCAAGACCGACGCCAGGACATGGGACGGACCGCTGCGATCGAATACGACTGTCGCCGCTTCGACCCGGACTTCCCCGGCGAAGTCGCCTTGAAGCTCGGGCATCTCCAGAGTCACCACCCGATCCTGAACGTCGAAATACTCGAACGCCGAAACCGGGCGGTCGCTGTAGATGCCGACGTTGTGCTTGGTAGCGATGCCCCCGTTGCCGTGGATTAGACCGTACCCGCCATCGCGGACCTGAGAGACCATCGCCGCTATCGAATGTCCAACCGAGTTGCCGACCGGCGCGCCGGCGAAACCCAGGCCCCCCGTCACGGTCAGAGAGCGCTCCAGGGAGAATCCCAAGGCTTTCCCTGAGATCTCCACGATCGAAGGAAAGCACGCGTACAGGTCCACGTTGGCGACGTCGTCGGGGCCGACGCCGACGTGACCGAACGCCGCTGCGCCGCAAGCTTCAAGGGCGGGACAGCGGTGGAGGCGTTCCCTGTTGGCGAGACGCCACGTCTCGTGGGCCGCTGAGACCACTAGAGGAAACACGATCCGATCCGATGTGATACCGGCTGAGCGGGCTGTGCCTGCGTCGCAGAGCAGGACCGCGGACGCCATGTCGACGGTGTTGTTCGCGACCAGCGATTTGGTGTAGGGGAACGCAATCATCCGGTTCGACGCCGACTCCGAGCGAACTTGCTGCGTAGTCAACGCGTAGCGTTGCCACGCCCACGGGTTGGCAGCCGCAACTTTGCTGAAACGAGACCACAGATCGCAGATTCGATCCCGTTGCCCTTCGACGCTCTCGCCGTTAGCGCTTCGCAGGCTGTCCTCGATCAGGGCGTAAGCGTGCGTTGGCGGTCCGACAGTTGCCATTTCGACGAGCATCTCGTTAGGGAAACCCCCGAAGGCCTCCGGGTCTCCCTCGCCGGGATCGGTGTTCCAGGACGGATCGAGGCCTGCTTTCTTCAAACGTTGATGCGACCACCGGGCCTCCCCTCCTACCACGAGCGCTACAGACATCTCGCCCCTCGCGATACTTGCGGCTGCGAAGCCCACAAGTTCCTGGGGTCCAGTGCCAGACACCGAACTGAGAGCGGTTCGCGCGTCCGGCGATCCGAGTTGAGCCGCCACGAGCTGCCCCGGGTTGCGGTAACGAAACCAACCGCCGGCAACTCCGATCCAGTCGAGTCGCCCAAGCAGCGCCGGGGCGCCCGCATCGTCGGCTGCTGACACGGCCGCCTCGATCATGAGCTCAATCGGGCCTTTCGCAGAGCTGAGCTGCGTCCCGCCGGGTCGCTGCACCACCTGGGCTGCTCCCACTATCGCCGGGGTCGGTACATTCGCCATCTTGATGTTCTAGCCGACGGGCGCCGAACGGTCGACTTGCGGTCGGCCCGCGACAGTTCCTTGCCGGGCGGCCGGTCGCCCGCTGTGTCCGGCGGGGGCCCCATAATGGACTGATGGATCCGACCGCCGCTACGCCGTGGCGTACGCAGGCGAGCCGGTTCCTCTCACCCCACAAAGCGAAGATCGCCGTGAGCCTGCTCGCCTCCGGGATCTCCATGGGAGCGCTCGCGGCCATTCCCGTCCTGCAGCGCTCCGTGATCGACGACGACATCCGCGGAAACGGTGCCGTCGGCGCGGTCTTGGTCGCAATGGTGGGAGTCGGGATCCTTCGATTCGGCGCGTCTCTCATCCGCCGCTTCGTCGGGGGCAGGGTGAGCTTCGACGTCCAGCTGGATGCCCGCAACGCAATCTACGAGCATCTTCTCGCTTTGGACATGTCCGTACACGACGGGCTGCAGACGGGACAGCTCGTATCACGGGCCAACAGCGACCTCGGTCTGATACAGCAGCTGCTCGCCTGGGGCCCGATGGTCCTCGGCAGCCTGCTGCAGGCGGTGATCTCGCTGGTGGTGATGGCAGTTCTCAACCTCCCGTTGTTCGGCGTCGCCCTGATCGTCCCATTGGCCACGTTCCGCTCGGCTCGCAGCCTCCGCCACAGTGTCTTTCCTTCCAGCTGGGATGCCCAAAGCCACGAGGCCGACGTGACGAGCTTCGTTGAGGAGTCGGTATCGGGGGTCCGCGTCGTCAAAGCCTTCGCCCGTGAGGACATGGAAGTCCGGCGTTTCTCCGACGCAGCGAGCAAGCTTTACGCGTCGCGGCTTCGCAACATCCGCCTCAGGGCCCGGATGACCGCCGAGCTTCAGTCGATCCCGTCGTTTGGCCAGCTTGGCGTTCTTGCTCTCGGCGGGTGGCTTGCAATCCACGGGAGGATCTCGATCGGGACGTTCGTGGCTTTCGCCACCTACATGACGCAGCTCGCTGCGCCGGCCCGGATGTTGGCGGGAATCCTTACGGTCGGCCAGCAGGCCAGGGCGGGGGTAGAGCGGATCTCAGAGATCCTCGACTTGCAGCCGGGCATGGTCGAACGGCAGGACGCCTACGATCTACCTCCGATATCGGGGGCCGTCGACCTGGACTGCATCACCGTCTCGTACGCTGACGGCCGGGCGGTCCTCGACGAAGTGAGCCTGCATCTAAAGCCGGGCGAAGCGGTCGCTGTCATAGGTCCGTCGGGCTCCGGGAAGTCGAGCCTATGCAACCTCTTAGGGCGGATGTACGATCCGGTTGGCGGAAGTGTGCGCGTCGACGGTATCGACGTCGCCGAGGTGACCCTCCGGTCGCTTCGCTCGCAGGTGGGGATGGTCTTCGAGGACAGCTTCCTCTTCGGCTTGTCGATCGAGGACAACATCAGGTTCGGTCGCCCTGACGCGACTCACTCCGAGGTGGCCGCTGCCTGCCGACTTGCACAGGCCGATATCTTCGTCGACGCGCTACCCGACGGTTACGCGACGGTGGTGGGCGAAGGCGGTATCACCCTCTCGGGCGGGCAACGCCAGCGCCTCGCCCTGGCGCGGACGCTTCTTGGTCATCCTCGGCTCCTGGTGTTGGACAACGCCACCTCGGCGGTCGACCCGCACACCGAATCGTTGATCCTTTCGGCGATCAGAAGCCTCGAGCCCCAGCCGACGATCGTTGTAACGTCCCAGCGGCCGTCGGTCCTCGGACTAGTCGACAGGGTGGCGCTGCTCGGCGACGGCCGCCTCACCGACGACGGTACGCCAGCAGATGTCGCTGCACGTTCCGCCTGGATGCGCACCTTCATGGACGTCGGCGGGGATGGCGCACACAAGCTAGGGTCCGCGCGCCGCGATGAGGCTCCACTTGTCGTCGAAGGGTCACATTCCAGATCCTCGGGCGGACCGTTGCCCATGGCAGGTGCAGGCCGGGCCGGCCGGGGCACGTCGGGCGGCGGCCAGGGCTGGGTGGCCATGCTCGGCCAACCTCCTCCTGCGATCCGCGACCGTATCGCTGCACTTCCACCCGCGACCGACGTTCCGAGCGTGGACCTCGCCGCCCAGGTGGAGGCGACCGGCCCGCTCAAGCTGCGTCGCTTCCTACGCCCCTGGCGGAAAGCTCTGGCTCTGGGCGGCGTTCTCGTGGCGCTCGACGCTCTTTCGGGGATTGCGAGCCCGCTGCTGATACGAACGGGTATCGACGGCGGGGTCCAAGCACACTCCATTGGGGTTCTTGCAGCCGTGTCGGCAACCTTTTTCCTACTGACTCTCCTCTCGTGGTGGGACCAGTGGGCGGAGACGGTGCAAACCGGCCGGACCGGCGAATCGATACTCCTCGGCTTGCGGATCCGGGTCTTCGCCCAGCTGCAGCGGCTCGGAATCGACTTCTACGAGAGGGAGATGACCGGCCGGATCGTCACCCGGGCGACAAACGACGTGGCCGCCCTGTCGCAACTCCTCCAAAACGGACTTGTCAACGCCCTCGTCAGTCTCGCCAGCTTCGCCGGGATCACTGTGATCGTGTTCGTCATGGATGTGAAGCTCGCCGTCGTTGCCCTGGCTGTGCTTCCCGTTCTCATCGCTGCCACCGTCGTTTACCGGTCCCGCTCCTCTAGCGCCTACGACCGCCAAAGGGACGCCGTCGCAGCTGTCAACACCCACCTCCAGGAGAGCATTTCCGGCGTGCGTGTCGTCCAAGCCTTGGGCCGCGAGGAAGCCGGCCTCTGCACTTTCGACTCGATCGGAGTCGCGTACCGCGAGGCGAGCCTCAGCGCTCTCGGGGTGCAAGCCACGTACGTCGCGTTGTCCGACCTTCTCTCAGCGATCTCGACGGTTCTGGTTCTGTGGGTTGGTTCGGGTCTTGTGGTGAGTCATCGCCTCGCTATTGGAGCTTTGGTGGCGTTCGTCCTCTACGTGACGCAGTTGTTCTCCCCCGTCCAGCAACTCGCACAGACCTTCGACTCCTATCAGCGCGCCCTCGCCGGAGCGCGAAAGATCAACTCCGTCCTAGCCGAGGAACCCTCGGTCACCTCGCATCCGAAGGCCGCAGGGACCGTGACGACTTCGAGCACCAACGC
>JAJZDJ010000234.1 GCA_021828685.1 Actinomycetes bacterium
CGATGGCCGCTGGGAGGCGCGAGGTCGACGAGGGTGGCCCTCCGATGTCGAACGAGCTCAGAGGTTTTCTGGCGGAGAGGGTGGGATTTGAACCCACGGAGGGTTTCCCCTCACACGATTTCCAATCGTGCCGATTCGGCCGCTCTCGCACCCCTCCAGGTGTTAGCTCCCCGCTAGAATAACGTGTCTGGAGCAGAACGGGCGCCGGGTGCGGCGGTCGGGTCCTGCGCAACGTCGCACCGTGAACCGAGTCAGGGCCTGACGGCAGCAGCTCTCAGCGGAATGCCTCGTGTGCCGCAGATCGCCTGACCGTCGCACCGGGCGCCTGACTGCTACCAGATTTTGCCTGCTATGGCCCCCTTGATCGACCAGCTCGGACGTTCAGGGTTGCGCTGCACCTTCTAGGCTCAGCTTCGTGGCTGACGCAGCGGTTCCATATCAGGCGCTCTACCGACGGTTCCGGCCACAGCGCTTCGCCGACGTCGTCGGCCAGGATCATGTGACAAGGGCGCTGCGAGCGGCGGTGCGCGATTCCAAGGTGGCGCACGCCTACCTTTTCAGTGGCCCGAGGGGCACAGGCAAGACGAGCACGGCTCGGATCCTGGCGATGGCGCTGAACTGCGAAAACCCGCAGGAGGGGGAGCCCTGCGGGACCTGTGCGTCTTGTAAGGCTGTCCGCTCCGGCTCGTCGCTCGACGTGCAGGAACTCGATTCGGCAACAAACAGGGGTATCGACGAGATGCGGGACCTTCTTTCAAGGGTGGCTCTCGGCAGCCCTGGAAGGTGGAAGGTTTACATCGTCGACGAAGTCCACCAGATCACCTCTGCTGCGGCGAGCGCACTTCTCAAGACCCTCGAGGATCCGCCGGCGCACGTGATCTTCGTCCTTGCGACCACGGATCCCCAAAAGGTCCTGGAAACGATCCGCAGCCGCACACTGCATTTCGAGTTCCACCTGCTTGGCGCTGAGGTGCTTGCCGCTCTGGTGAACGATGTCGCCTCCCGGGCGGGAGTGGACGTCGACCAGGAGGCGATCGAGGTCGTGGTGAGAAGGGGTCAGGGCTCGGCCCGCGACGCCCTTTCGGTCCTGGACCAGGTGGCTGCTGCCGGTGGCATCGAAAAAGACTCGCGGTCAGTCGGCGATGTCGTAGCGGCCCTGGCCGACCGGGACCCCGCCGGGGTCCTTTCCAAGGTTGCAGAGGCCGCACAGTCCGGCTTGGACGCGCGCCGCCTTGGGAGCGAGCTTCTCGAATACCTGAGGAACGGTTTTCTGGCGACGAGGGCGCCCAAGCTCGTGCAGCTTGCGCCCAGCGAGCTCGCTGAAGCCGAAGGGCACGCCCGAACCCTAGGGCCTGCTGGACTCGTGCGAGCCATGGAGGTGATCGGTGCGGCGATGATCGACATGCGCGACTCGCCGGACCCACGAGTCACCCTGGAAGTCGCCCTGGTCCGCCTCAGTGCAACAGACCTCGACGAGAGCAAGGCAGCGCTGGTGGAGCGCATAGAACGACTCGAGCGGCTAGTTGACAGCGGCGCTAACAATCCGAATAGCGACGTACAGACTGGCAACGCTCCGAGCGGTAACGAGCGGCCCGGTCCGGTTCCGTTGCGTCGAGACGTCCCGGCAGGTCGTGCAGCTCAGCCGTCAGTCGAACTCGGCCGCCCGCGGATGCCGCCGCCCCCCCCACCACCTCCGCCCTCTCCGCGAGTCGCCGGACCGCGTTCTTCGGCTGGCGCGCCCACGGCACCGACGAGGGAAGAAATGACGCTGGCGTGGGGAGATACGATCCTTGCGGGACTGCGCCCCGCCGTGAAGGTTTACGTGGCTACCGGCCGTTTTCTCACGAGCGAGGGAGGCAGTGTGCTGTTGGCGGTGCCCGATCGGGGCCTGCTATCTCGCGCCGAGGCTAACCGAGGCGAGATCGAGGCCGCAATGACAGCGCACTTCGGCAGACGGGTCGATCTCAAGCTCGTCATCGACCCCGATCTTGGGGGCGCGCAGGGAGCTGGCCCGTCGACTGCGAAGCCGGCGAGCGACTACGGCGAGGACTATTCGGAAGTCTTCGATCCGGCGGAGCTTGTAGACGCACCCGGAGCGCTAACCTCGCCTGAGCAGCGCCTCTTGGAGGCGTTCCCAGGTGCCGAGGAGGTCGAGCTATGAGTGCGAGTGAAGGTGCGCCGTTCGACATCGGGCAGCTGATGGGCCAGCTCGAACGGATGCAACAGAACCTCGCCGAAGCCCAGGAGACGACAGCGGCCGAGGTCGTCGAGGGAACTGCCGGCGGAGGGGCTGTGAAAGTCCGTCTGACCGGCGCGTTCGAGTTCCAGTCTGTGACGATCGACCCGTCGGTCGTGGACCCGGGCGACGTCGACATGCTGCAGGATCTGGTGCTCGCCGCTGTACGCGACGGGGTAGAGAAGGCCGGGGCTTTGGCCAGCGATGCTCTCAGCTCCGCGGGGTTCGGGGGAATGCCGGGCCTGGGTGGACTACCAGGGGTCGGCGATCTCGGCGGCCTGCTCGGTCCCGGCTGACGGCGGAGTGACGCTGTAGGCTTGCAATCCGGATGTACAGCGCTGCCGTCCAGGACCTGATCGACGAACTCGGCCGTTTGCCTGGAATCGGACCGAAGTCCGCGCAAAGGATCGCCTTCTACCTCCTATCAGTTTCACGCGACGATGCGATGCGCTTGGCGCAGAGCATCACCGTCGCGAAGGAGCGGGTCTCGTGGTGTCGACGCTGCTTCAACATCGCCGAATCGGCCAGCACGTCGGCCGTCCCTCTGCCAGTGGCAGCTCAGGCCGGCGCCGACGGGGGATCCATGGTCGACGGTGAAGTGGAGGCGGAACAGATCCTATGTGAAATATGCCGGGACGGCCGTCGTGACCCGCGTATCATTTGCGTTGTCGAGGAGTCCCGTGACGTAGTCGCGATGGAGAAAACTCGTGAATACCGTGGGCTGTATCACGTTCTCGGAGGGGCGATCAGTCCTATCGACGGAATAGGGCCAGACAAGCTGAGGGTTCGCGAGCTCATTGCAAGGCTCGGCACCGAGTCAGTCGAAGAGGTGATCCTGGCTACCAACCCGAATATCGAAGGGGAGGCGACGGCCCTCTATCTGACGAAGCTCCTCGAACAACTGTCGCTGAAAGTGACCCAGCTGGCGAGCGGGCTGCCGGTCGGCGGCGACCTCGAATACGCCGACGAGCTCACGCTCGGGCGGGCCCTCGAAGGTCGCCGGACAATAGGCGGCTGACGAGTCCAGTTGACGATAGTCCTGATGGGGTTCATGGGAGCTGGCAAGACGACGGTCGGTCAGCTGTTGGCAGGAAAGCTTGGCTTGGCATTCGTCGATGTCGACCTTTACATCGAAAAGGGCGACGGTCGCGCGATACGAGACATCTTCGCCGCTGACGGCGAGGCCGAGTTTCGCCGTTTGGAGCACGAAGCAGTCGTGGAGCTGCTCGCCGGCCCCGAAGCTGTGATAGCACTCGGAGGAGGCGCCGTCGAGCATGAAGGAACTCGCAAGGAGTTGCGAAACATCACCTCCATACATTTGGAGGTGAGCTACGAGGAAGCGCTTAGGCGGATAGGTACCGACGACCTGCGCCCGATGGTCGCACGCCCCGACATTGAGGAGATCTACCGGCGCCGACTGCCCGTTTACCGCGCGGCTGCCCGAATATCAGTTGCCACAGACGGTCGGGCTCCCGAAGAAGTCGTCGCTCAGATACTCGAACTTGGGCACAACTGGAGCTCAGGTTGGGGTCGGCCGGTAGAGTAGCCGCAAGATGACGACGGTTCTTCTTCTTAACGGGCCCAACCTCGACCTTCTCGGCAAGCGGGACCCTGGTGTGTATGGCACCAGCACCCTGGCCGATATCGAGCTGTCGGCTAAAAGAGTCGGCGGCGAACTCGGCGTGCAGGTCGAGGCAGCTCAGACCAATAGCGAAGGCGGCATGGTCGACGAGATCCACAGGGCTGGCGGGCTCGACGGGTTGATCATCAACCCTGGAGCGTATGGCCACTATAGCTACGCCATTCGGGATGCGATCGAGGCTATCAGCGTCCCTTGCATCGAGGTGCACATCTCCAACATCCATGCCCGCGAGGAGTTTCGCCACACCTCGGTGATTTCTCCCGTTGTCAGGGGTGTTATCTGCGGCCTCGGAGGACACGGCTACGAGCTTGCGCTTCGTGCGTTGGCAGTCCTTATTGGATAAGGGGGTCACCCGGTCTTTCGAGGCGTCACGGGACCTCTGGCGTTGACAGAAGGGGCGGGGAACGGTACTTTCGTCAAAGGAGGTAGGCGGCTATGGCGACAGTACTGGTTCATATCCGAGTGCGGGCC
>JAJZDJ010000031.1 GCA_021828685.1 Actinomycetes bacterium
CGGGATACACCTCGTAGCGGGTTACGGCCGGGAGGATCTTCTAATCCAGGTGGCTGCACAACTCGAAGAGGCCGCCCCGTGGGCGCAGCGCCGACCGAACCTCTGAGCGCAGTGTCGATCTTTGCCGCCGAGGCCGGGCCGGATCAACGTCGACTTACGGGGCGCGGTACGGAACTGTAGGCTGTGGCGTCCTGCCCCCATCGTCTAGCGGCCTAGGACACCGCCCTTTCAAGGCGGCAGCACGGGTTCGAATCCCGTTGGGGGTGCTCGAAAGCGCAGGTCAAGGGGGTCGTGGCAGCGGTGGACGGTCCGGCAAGGTTCGGGTGTGCCCTTGGTGTGCCCTTACGGCGTGGACCGACGACCCGATCAAGCTCTTTCGGCGGTGCCGTCGGCAGCGGATGGCGCCGACGGCGACGGCGTCTGGAGAACCGGACGCGACGACCGGTCAGTGGGCGCGCCTCGCTAGAAGTCAGGCTGGCGAACGACGAAGTCGGCCATGCCGGGGACCGTGAACGCGATCATCCCGTGCTCGGGCGCGTAGACAAGTCCTTTTCCGATGAGGTTGGCTCGGGTTGGCCCGAGGCTCGTCGCCTTCCGGCCCAGTCTCGCTGCGATATCTCCCGACCCGCTGCCCTGGTCGCCGTCGATGGCCATGGCGCGGAGGTAGCGCTGCTCTGCGCGCGTCGCCCGGTCCCAGCGGGCTCGGAAAAATCCGGCATCGAGAGCGGCACGGCCTCGGGCAACTCCGACTCGGGCGTCGACAAAGGCGATTCGGTCTTGGCCTGGCGCGTCGTTCCACGTGTCCTGCCCGAACTGCTGCAGGAAATACGGGTACCCGCCCGCTTCGCGCACCACGTATTCGGCGGCTTCGTCGTCCCACTCGACGCCCTCGTCGGCCGCGGGAACGGTGAGGACACGGGTCGCCTGAGCGTCGTCGAAGTGGTGGATCGGCTGGAAACTGAACAGGCGTTCCGAGTAGGACTTCGCCTCGGCGAGAATTCGCGGCAGGCTCGGCAGCCCGGCGAGTGCCACCAGGTACGCCCAACTGTCCTGTCCAGCAGCGTGCGATATCGCGCACATGGCTGCCAGCTCCTCGACGCTGAGGTCCTGCGCCTCGTCGATCAGGATGGCCAGGCCTGCCCGCTCCTCTGCGGCGGCGTCGGCAACGTCGTGGATCACCTTCGACAGATCCGTATCCAAAAGGCCCGTATCGGCGCCTCCGCCGCCGACCTCGCTGAGGTCGAGCCCGAAGTTCCACGAGCCGCTCGCGTCATACGATGCCTTGAACGTCAACGCCGTCTTCAAACCCCGCAGCAGCCGCACACCGGCCGACGGGCGGGCCAGGTCAGCCAGGGGCCCGTGAAGCGCCTCGCCGAGCAGTTCGCGCAACGACTTGCCGGTACCAGCTTCGATCCGAGCGACGATCCATGAACGATCACGGGCCCGGCGCGCAAACTGCGAGAGCAGCACCGTCTTGCCCACACCCCGCAACCCATACAGGACGAGCGGCTGGGCGGTGCGGCCGGTCTCGATACGCTCGACACCGACGTCCCACTCCCTCAGATGGTCGTCGCGGCCCACTAACGCCGTGGGAGGTCGGCCGGCGCCGGGCGAGTACGGGTTCCGAACTGAGTCCAAAGTCTACCTATTTATGTCTTGTTATAGCGAATCACTATACCATCACATACTTCACTAGAGGCGCTCCGACCGCTGGCGGGATGACTCGCCGCCGGGTTCCCTACGGAAGCCAACTGCGAGGCATCAACCATGGCCACCGGGAGCGGCAGCAGGCCTCAGGTCGTGGCCGGACGATCTGTGCCCTTCGTGTGCCCTTACCAACGGACCCGAGCGGTCAGGTAGGGTCGCGTACGGTCAGGTTCTCGGCGGCCTGACCAGGGAGTTCGCCGCGTAGTTCCTGCGTGTGGTCGCGCCTCTGGCTGCCGCGGCGTGTACGGGAAGCGTGGGAAGAGCGCTTCCCCGACCTCGCCCATGCGGCGTAGCTCATGGACGACTTCCAGGACCGCCTGGTCCGGGTCGGCCTTGGCGTCCTCGGCGATTACGGGTTCGCCCTCGCCGGCGGATACGCCCTGCAGGCCCACCCGTTCGTTGACCGGCTCAGCGAGGACGTCGACATGTTCACCAACAATCAGGAGCCGGAGCGGTTCACCGAGGCTGTGGCTGCCCTCGCGGACGCCTAGCGACAGCAACTACTGAAGGTAGACATCGTTCGCCAAGCGGACACCTTCGCCCGCTTGGAGGTGTGCGACCCAACTACGGGGCAGGCGGGTTCCGTGGACCTCGCCGGTGATTACCGCAAGGAGGAGCCGGTGCAGCTGTCCGTCGGGCCCGTTCTCGCTGAATCGGATAGCTGCCTGCTGGTGGTTACCCGTTCCTCCGACCATGAGGGTTGGAGCATCCAGGCCGCCCAGGCGAAGCCGGGAGCTACCCGAAGTCGATCCGCCTAGCAGCGCACGACAGCCGACCTGCCTAATCAGTAGCGCCTTAATCCAGCGCACACGGTTAGGCCTCGACCCGAGCTGGCGGTGCAAAATCGGCGTTCGGGAACGCTTGCTGGAACCCCCTGGTGCCAGCCGACTGCGAGCATGATGTTCGAACGGTCTGTGTTCGCTCCGGCCGAGATTATGCGCCGGCCGGGAGGCTGCAACGGGACAATGGTGGGCCACGCCGATCGCCGAAATATCTGACCAGCCGCGCTATCCCACCGGGGGGACCTTCGGAGCGTCCGGCGCCACATTCTGTGGTCCTGACCCAGTTCGTAGATGAGACACAGTGCTCCGGGAGGAGTCTCCCCCGGGTAAGGCCCCATCCCCGACCGACAGGTGGCGCACAGTGTCGGCGAGTTGCCCTAGCTGTTGCGTACAGGACGTGAGCGTCGTGTTGAGTGACTCATGGGCCAACGAGTCGGTCGCGAGTGCGAGGAGACCCTGCAACTGCATCTGACGCTGAACTAGTGTCGCATGTACCGGCACGTTCTGCTCTATCGAATGGACCGCCTCGGACGCCGCCTCCTTGGAAGGGCCATCGTTCAGCGACTCAACCGCCCGACGGAGGTGCCAGAGCCGCTCGCTCTGCTTTCGAGCGATCTCAGCGGCGGCCGTCTGCTCCTCTTCAGTGGCACGGTCAGCGCGGCCAAGGAGCGTCGTGCACTTATGACTCTGGTAAGCCAGATACGCCGCTGGGACAAGCGTGAAGACCTCGAGAATGACGACTCCTGTAACTAGGTCGCTTGAAATGGGAGCACTGAACGCCACAAGCCAGAAAAGGGCAAGGACCCCAAGAAATCCGAGCACCATCCGCACTCGGCGTCGATCCTTGGCAATTATGTAGCCTGGCTGCCACGTGGTGACGCCCACTCCGGGAATCAGTCGGCCTCTCGCCCCAACCACCATGGGCTAGCTTATCGACAGTATCCCGGGACCGCTGAATCTGGTGCTCGCATGAGTGCTGGTCACGGGGATAGCCGCGGCGGTGAACGGTCCGGCGAGATTTGGGCGTTCCCTTATGACGCCCCTAGGGTCGAGACAGTTCAGCCTCGGGGAAACGAAACCCCGGACCCCCAGAACGATACGTACTATCATGCACACATCATGGCGAAGACCCGGATCACCGTCACCGTTGAGCAGGACTTGGTAAGTCAAGCGCGGTCCCTAGGCGTCAGTCTGTCGGCCGCCTGCGAGCGGGGTCTAGCCGAAGTCACCGAGATAGCCGTGGCTCGCGCCGAACTGGCCCGCCAGGTGGCCGAGTTCGAGGCCAACGGTGGCATCTACGACGACAGGGAGTTGGCCCGAGCCAGGCGGGTCCTGGCCGAAGTCGACGCCCCTCACCAGGTCAACCGCATTGCCGGCTGATGCCGGTATGCGTGCTCGACTCGACGGCGTTGGACGAACTGGGCTCGCCCGAGTGGCGCCTGGCGCTGCTCGAATCAGGTTACGACCTCGTCGTGCCAACCGTCGTGCTCGCCGAGAGGTGGACGGGCCGACCCCAGGACCAACTGCTCCAGGTAGGTCTGCGCTCCACCCGTCGATTGCCTCTCGATGAGGCAAGAGCGAACGCAGCAGGCGAGCTGCGAGACAAGGTTTCACCGACCCGCCGGCGAGCACCCTCCGCCGTGGACGCCGTTGTAGTTGCCGTTGCCGATCACGAGGCTCGCCGCGACCGCGTGCTCGTCCTGACCGCTGATCTTGCTGACTTCGAGGCCCTGCGGGCCCATACGTCCAACGGTCGGCGTATCACCATCCGGCGCACCTGAGCCCGTGGTGCTTAGCCACCTTGGGGGGTTCTTCGGCTGCGGTGCTCCGGTCGCTGTCGCGAGAGGTGGAGGGGACGCTGGTGTCGCATGTCAACCCTGGTTGCACAGCCGCTCGACCAAGGGAGCTCTCCACTCGGCTGCGAGCGCCGGGTTGCCGACCAGGCGGCGAAGCAAGTCGGGCTCGGAGAGGTGGCGGTCACCCATCGCCCGGTGCGCGTCCGCGACGGTGAGGTGCTCGGCGTCCACCTGCACAGCCTCGATCGGCGACCCGATAGTCACCTCACCCGGCTGAAGCACCCGCAAGTACCACCCGGTGCGACCGTTGCGACGCATGAGCGCCTGCACGTCGGGCCGGCCCCGGTGCAGCGCCAGTTTGAAGCAGGGCCAACGGGGCTGGCAGACCTGCAGGATTGCGGCGTCCCACCGCCAAATGTCGCCAATGCAGACATCGGTCTCGGCCGCCCCTTGAGTCGAGAGGTTCTCCCCGAACGGCGCCGACCCGAGCGGCCCGCCGAGTTCGGATTGCCACTCCGACAGGTGCTCGCTCGGGTAGGCGTAGACAGCTTTGTCCCGTCCTCCGTGCACGTCGAGGTCGGCCTGGCCGTCTCCGGCGAGATTGACCAGCGATAGCCATAGCACCGTTCCGGACGACACCGGCTGCTTGGCGATGCCGCTATAGACCGCCTCCCCGCCGCGCCTGGCGAGCAGGCGCGGCAGGCCGACGCTGGTGGCGACGACCCCGATGGTCCTTACGGCCTCTCCCGAGGTCATGGGTTGCGCCGATCGCCAAGTGCGGACTCGCCAGCGGCGGCGGTTGGACGGTAGGCAGTCGAGAAGGCAGCCGTTGGTTGGTTCGATGCAGTTGATTCCACTCTCGTACCCGGGCGATCAGGCGTTGGCAGCGGTCAGCAGACGATCGACGTGGGTGGCGATTGCATCGAGCTCCTCTACCAAGGCGAAGTGGCCGGTGTCGAGAAGGACCACTTCGGCGGAAGGATTGCTCGCACGCCAGGCCTCTGCGCCCGCAGGCACGAAGAAGGGATCGCGTGCGCCCCAAATCGCGAGGGTGGGTGGCCGGTGCTCGGCGAGCCAGGCCTGCCACTGCCGATACCGCGGCGGGTTGGTCTGGTAGTCCCACAACAGGGCCTCGGCGACAGCCCGGCGCCCGGGTTCAGCTAGAAAGTCGACGTCTCGCTGGACCACGGCCTGGTTGAGGGCTGCGGGCTCGCGCAGGCCGGCCGCCCACTGCATGCGGGTGCCGTCAGCGGAAAGGAAGGCGTCGATCGGGGCTTGGTGGCCAGCCCGATCGGCCCACCACTGAGCGAGGGGGCCGAGCGGCTCACCGAGGCCCTCCATGGCGATGTTGCCGTTCTGGCTCACCAATGCAGTGATCCGCCCGGGCTGCGCCTCGGCTATGCGCATCCCCACCGGCGCCCCGAAGTCGAACATGTAAAGGGCAGTACGTTGGATGCCGACGGCGTCAAAGGCTCCAACGGTTAACTCGGCTAGGCGGTCGAAGGTCGGGCACTCGCCTGGCACCGGTGAGGCGGCGTAACCGGGGTAGTCGGGGGCGACAACCCGCCACGAGGTGGCGAGACGGTCGATCAACCCGGCATAAGCGTGAGCACCCGAAGGATGCCCGGGTAGCAGGGCGATCGCCGGGCGATCCGGCTCACCGGCGAGGTGTACTGCGATGGCGACGCCGTCCACTTCGACGATCGTGCTGGCTGCCGGTTCGGCGGGTTTAGGTGGGGTCACAATACTTGTCCTAACGGAAGGCGGTTGATTATTGCCGTTAGTGGGTTTATCAGACTTGTCTAATGGCGTCAAGTGACTACTAACGTTAGGTGGTGCCCGACGACGCACACTTCCAAGCTGCCGGCTTCGTCGTGGGCGGCGAGCCGCTCGGCGTTGACCTCGCCGACACGCTGATCACGGTGAGCGACCCCCCGACCGACCTGCTGACCGGCACGGAAGCCGTGGCCACGTGGTGGGCGCTGGAGTCCGGCCGACTGCCTCCGTCCGCCGGCGCAGCATCGGCGCAGGCCACGATCGACCTGCGCGGTGCGCTACGGACTTTGCTAGACGCCGCAGTCGCCGGTGACCCCCTCCCCGGACCTGCCCTTGCGGCGGTCAACGCAGCCGTCGCAGCCGCACCCACCAGCGCGTCACTCGGCCCGGACGGCTCGGTGGTAAAGCTCTGGCACGGCGAGGATGCCGGCGCCGTGGCCCTCGCCGCCGTAGCGGAGTCGGTGGTCAGGTTGCTCGGTTCGCCAGAGCCAAGTCGGCTACGCCGCTGCGCCAACCCAGCGTGCAGCATGCTCTTCGTGGCCACCGACCCCCGCCGGCAGTTCTGCACTCAGAACGTGTGTGGCAACCGGGTGCGGGTGGCCCGCCACTACCGGCGGCACAGGGGCGAGGCAGGACGCTCCTACTGAGGCCAGGCACGACCACCTCGCCAGGGAGACCACCACCACCACAAGTCCCGCTACCACCGATCTGGTGAGAACGAAGATGGACACTGTGGCCGCCGTGCCAACCGTGCATCGCCCCTCGCTTGCTCGCTGCCCTCTGACGGGGCGTCAAAAACGATTGATACTTTATACATGCTATAGATGTATAAAGTATCAATCGTTGGGACTTCGTCGCTTTTTCATACAAAGACAACGGCCACGTTGCCGGCAGCTCCTGGAGATCACCGATATCGTCAGGGAACGTTGCAATCCTTTGGGCCCTCTACCGCTCGTCGCGATGTCCCTTTTGCCGAACTCCCAAAGTGTCGATTGCAGCCGTCGGACTACCTCGACATCATTGCGCTGGGGATCAAAGCGTTGCGGCCCAGGGTCCACATGGAACTGTCCCCGGTCGCGAACAGGCCCGAGCCCGGATCCGTCGGCCGGTACGGTGAGCCGGTCGGGCGGCGCGCGGCACCACCTGCCTCCTCGAGCAGCAGCACCCCAGGGGCGTGATCCCACGGCAAGGTCCGCCAGAACAGCAAGAAGTCCAACTCGCCCTCGACCAACGCCGGGTAGTCGATTCCGGCGCAGCGCCGCCCAGGGCCGACCGCCGCGAAGCGGCCACGGCGACTATCGATCTCCGCTGCGATCTCAGCGGGCAAAAAGCGCTTGAGGACCGCCCCTCGCCACAGCGCAGGATTCGCCGGATGGCCCTGAACGGAAAGAAACTCTTCGTTGCGGACGGCGCCTTGACCCGCCTCCGCGACGTACATCGCGGCGATAGCCGGCTGCCAGATCCACGACACAACACTGCGCCCGTACTCGCAGAGGGCAACCATCACCGCCCAGTCCTCTCCACCCTCCACAAAGTTGGCGGTCCCGTCCAGGGGGTCGATCAACCACGCTCGCTCCGACCCCAACGCCGAGAGCAGCTCCGGTCGGGTCGAGCACGCCTCCTCCCCGACTACCGCTGCACCGGGTAGGAGGCTTCCCAGTCTCCGTGTGAGCAGCCGTTCCGCTTCGACATCGGCGACGGTGACCAGTTCGCCAGCCTCTTTGGTCCGGACCTCCACTGTCGCCAACGCCTCGAATCTCGGTTCGATCACCTCGGCGCACGTCTCGCGCACCGCTTCGCTCACCCGGTCGATCAGATCCCGTCCCTGAGCCACACAACCCCCTCCGCTAATCCGAAGCTAGCGCTAATGGCCGTAGTGATAGCAAGCCCTGAGGATCTCGATTTCTGAGTAGTCGGGTAAGCCCAGTGGCTCGAACGCTACGCTTTCGACGTGGACGACGCCTACCTCGATTCCGTCCTCATAGGCGACAGAGAGCATCGTCAAGTCGAGATCGTCGACTATGACGCCTTATGGCCGCTCATATATGAGGATCAAACACTGGACGAGGGGTAGCGACGACGAGGAACGCCACCTGATTTTTCGAGATCACCTGCGCTGCAACGACCCCGATCGTGACGCTTACGCAGCGCTGAAGCGGTCACTCGCAGGGCACTGGCGAGACGTCAACTACTACGCAGAAGCAAAAGGGCCTTTTATCCAGCGCACGCTCGACGAGGCCCGACGAGCGACCTCAACCATTCCTCGATGCGGCAGGTAGTGTGACCAGATGCCCAAACCAGAAGTGACCGTTCCTGACGAAGCCCCGCCTGCTGGTCTCGTCATTGAGGATCTCGAGGTTGGGGACGGCAACCTTGCTGGCAAGGGGCAGGAGGTGTCGGTCCATTACGTCGGCATCGCTTGGTCAAGCGGGGAACAGTTCGACGCCTCCTGGGACCGCAACGACTCATTCGAGTTCATGCTCGGCGCTGGTCAGGTAATCCAGGGTTGGGACGACGGCGTCGCCGGCATGAGAGTCGGGGGACGCCGTCGCCTGACGATCCCCCCGCACATGGGCTACGGGTCCAGGGGGGCTGGCGGAGTCATTAAGGGCGGCGAGACCCTTGTCTTCGTCGTCGACCTGCTGAACGTTCGTTGACTGCGTCGCTCAACCCGCTGCCCGGCGGGACGGTGAGGCCGTCAGAGGTTGATGTGGTGGCGAATGAAGTTGAGTATCTCCAGATGCTTAGCCGTGTCAGTCTCCATCAACCTCACAAGCAGCACCCACATCGTGGTGTCCTTGACATCCTTGAGCTCCCGTCGAAGCCGCTCGAGTTCCTTGGCGTCGGTGCGCTCCCGAGCTATGAGCGCGTCCGTCAGCTCTCGGATTAACTTTTGATCGGCCTTGTACCAATCCAGGCGCGGGACCACAGGTGGGTCAGCGCTCAGCTCGGCGTCTGAGCGGAGTGCTTGCGCCAGCTCGGAGAAGCGCTTGTGATGACGTATCTCGTCTTCGACGATGAGGGCGACGAGATATTGAAAGGCGGCTGATTCGGAACGCCGGGCGGCCTCCTGGTAAGACTCCAGGATCCCCCGCTCCGCTTCTACGTGGGATGTGAGGTGATCGTAGATCTCCTGCTCCCAGACGCTCGCTCCTACCAAGGTGTCGGTCATGTAGGTAATCGTTGCAGCGGCGCGCCCTATCCGGTAGGGCCGAAAGTCACATAGGAGATCCGCCTGCCTTCGGGGTCAGGAGATGATAATCCCGGAGATGCCGTTAGCTACCTCGCCGATCACGGTAGCGAAGCTCTGCGCTCCAAATGCTCAGCTTTGTTGTAGACGCCAACACCTGCGACTGCGTGCGAGGATGACGATGGCTGTGCCTGCCGTGTCCGCCGCCGCAGCGTAGCGCGCCGCGAGGAGAGCGCCACTTGCTGCGCCACGAGCGGTGCAGTACCGCCACCTGTACCATACCCTGCAGCGGCTGCTCCGATTGCTCCAAGAAGGTGGTCGGTTGCGGCCGTTTCGATAACCAGATCGAGTGTCGCCCACTGCGGAGCCGTCGCACGCGTGACAGCCTCGACCCTCTCCATGAAACCAGGCAACGACGCCACGCTTCCTCCAATCACGAGCACGCTGGGGTTGACGACTGCGAGGACACCGGCAACGACCGTCGCCGTCGCCGTCGCCGCTTCGTGTATGGCGGTTATTGCCGCAACGTCGTTCGTAGCGCGATCGCGGAGGTCGTCGAGGTCCAGCGCTCCCGCTGCTCGTATCACCGCCGGCAGCGCAGCAACGAGCTCTAGACACCCCTGGCCACCACAAAAACAGGATGCCCCGTCTACGTCGACAGAAATGTGACCCATCTCGCCAGCCGCATCCCACGCCCCGGACTGCAACTCGCCGCCTGCGACAATGCCGCCGCCAATACCTTCATCAACGCGCAGGTAGATGAGGTCGTCAACACCAAGTCCGGCTGCACGACGACGTCCGATCTCAGCGAGAGCGGTGTAGCGGGTGTTGTTGCCAACCGACACCGGCGCTCGGAGCTCATCCATGAAGACTTTCGCAACAAGGGCCCTCTCCCGGGACAGTCGGGCAAGAGAAACGTCCATAGCCTTGTGAGTCTCGGGATTGTGATAACGGGGGCCAGGCGTGCCTACGACGACGTTTCGTAGCATAGAGAGGTCGACTCGCGCCTGTTCGGTCTGGGCCATCATGAACGCAAGCGCCTCGCGCGCACGTTCCACCAGCGACGAGGCGGCGTTCGTGTCATGCGCCGCCGACATAACAACCCGCCCCGAGGCGTCGGTGACAGCGAAAGCAACGTGGCCGCGGCCTAGCTCAACCCCGACGCTGTCGGCGCGACGCGAACTGACCCGAAGCAGATGCGGTGGCCGCCCCCTGCCGACGTAGTTGGCGTCTTTAACCTGTTCGATCGCGCCTTCCCGCAGTAACACGGCAAGAGTCCGTGAGACTGTCGGGCGGGACAAGCCCGTGTCACTCATGATCTCCGCGCGCGTGCTGAGCCCACGTTCAAGCAGCGACTGCACGATAGCCTCCACGGTCACGGCGGTCACCTCGCCGGCTTCTCGATCCATCGCCAACTCTCACCATGCCTTGGTCGCTGCCGGGTGCGCGCGAAGCCAGTTTTGCCCGGACGCGCTCAAACATACCTCACATTTCGTCAAATCAGGTCACATTATATTCGTGCCGATCATCGTTCTCCGCCGCTCTCAAGCGCAACGGCGTGTCGCTTCACCAGGAGCGCGACTGGGTTAAGGGCGGTCATATTCCCGACTTGGTCCGTCGAAGTACGCCAGTTTCATCGGGTGGACGAACGCCGACAGATAAGGTGCCCTCGCCCGCAGTTGGATGGCAGACGTGTATCAAGATGGTGCCGTCGGCTCCGGGCAGGGAACGAACCCAGACTGCCCCGGCAGAGGCGGGTAAGTCGATCACGTCAGGACCGATCAAAAGACCCGGACCTTCTACATTCAGCGTTACCTGCCCGTGCGCTGTAGAGCGCAGGTTCCCGAACATGTCCGAGACTTGGAACGCGACACGGGTGCTGTCGACGCCGTCGCCGAAGATCTCTGCGTCGTCAACGCTGACGTCAAGACGGTCGAGGGTCGCATCCCGTGTCATGTGGAGCTCCACGACGGCCTCGCCGTCGATCCTACCGATCGCATGGAGCTCGACGGCACCCGTGTTGGGCTCAAAGGGAACGAAGAGAGGGTGGGGCGTGCGAGGGAAGGCCTCGCGATCTGGACGCAGGAGGAAAGTCTCCCCGTCGTCTATCTTCACTTCGATCTCCTCGCAGTTGGATGCGAAGCGGAACTTTTGCGTCTCCGATACGTCAGCATCCCAAACAAATGCCGGCTCGAGAACGATCTGCTCCGCGGGGCTGCGCTGAGCGCGATAGATGGCTGCTGCCGGCTTCGGGATGCGGAAGATGTCGGCAACTCCCGGCGTCTTAAGCGAATGTCCACGAAGGCCCATCGCGCGATCATCGGATCCCCAAAGGGCGCCGTGCGGACTCGGGTAGTCGAAAGCAGCCCAGCCGACTACTCCTATGACATCATCCGCAAATGCAAACTCGATGGCGTCGGCATGGTATAGAGCCTGGCGGTACAGGCCGACGGATCTGTCACCACGGGTAAACCATTCCCGGAATCGTGGCATCTGACCGACTGCCTCTGTGACAAGGTAGGGGTAGTCAGCCACCGGCGGCAAGAAATCTGGTCGCTCATCTGCGCCAAGGCGGTAGTCGTTGAAGCCAAACACGTCGAACGGCCAGACCTTGCGGCCGAGACCATCGTGGGCGCTGTCGAATCGGCCTGGCTCATGGCCGTCCCGGCGGTACCGGGTAGCGCCCCCGAGGGGCCGATCCGGATCGAGCGCTCGCCCCTCGGCGATGACGGTATCCCATAGATCCGGCGTGAATGCGCGAGTCTCGTTCAGGAATGCGCCCCAGATGACGACACTCGGACGGTGGCGGTCCCGCTGGATCATACGCCGGAACTGATCGACATGCTGTCGTTCGAACTCGGGATCGCGGTCCTCGGCCGGAACTTGATTCCAGGGGTCATCGTAGACGGGATCACGCTGGACCGTACCTGCATACTGCCAACCGGGAGCTTCTTCAAACACGAGAAGGCCGAGCTCGTCGCATGCGTCAAGAAACGCGTCCGACGGGGGGTAGTGAGAGCAGCGCACAAGGTCGACTCCAAGAGTCTCCTTCAAGAGGAGGGCATCGTTTCGCTGCGCGCGATCTGAAGCGGCAAAACCTACGAAGGGGAAGAGCTCGTGACGGTTGATGCCGATGAGTCGTCTCGGCTGTCCGTTGATGTAGATGCCGTCCCGCTCCCAGGAGAGCTCGCGGAAACCGGTTCGGATCTCGCCGGTCGCGAGCTTCTCGCCGTCGCGCTCGATCCAGGCTTCAACGCGATGCAGCACGGGATCCTGTGGGGACCACAATTTGAGGTCGGGTCCCGGTCGGAGAGTAAACGAGACCTCGCCCTGCCCTTGGGCTATTCGCTCCCGACCCTCCGCTACAAGGTGATCATCCCAATCGCGGATCACGTGTAGCGCCGCAGAGGCGCCTACCGAAATCTCCGACGGTACTTGGACAGACACCGTCAGGAGCGGATCACCGCTTAGCAGTCGACTTGACCGTACAGTTATGCTCCGCAGTGCAGCTGTTCGGCTGAGTCGTAGTACGACTGGACGGTGAATACCTGCAGGCAAGAAGAAGTCGACATCTGAGGCACCGAGCGGTGAGCCCATAGGAGGCACATTCCGCCAGCGGGCATCTTCAACTATCTGGATATCGTTCGCTCCGCGGCGAAGCGCTGAGACGGCGTTGAAGACACAGGGGAGGAACCCGGACTCGGCTGAGCCAACCAGCGCGCCATTAACATACACCATGATCCGTCCAATCACTGCTCCCACTTCGAGGTCGGCGAACGCTGGAACCATTTCCAGGTCGACGCTGGTCTTCCAGGTCCAGACTGTTTCCCATCTGGCCTCGTTCCAGCCTTCCCATCCGAGCAGTACCGCGGCGCTCGGCACCATCACCTCACGCGGTTCCACTCCATCCGTCTCGACCGTCCATCGGTCGAGGCGCACGTCGCGCGACTTCGAGCGTCGCCTCGTGGGCGCACCTTTCGTCTGCACGTCGTCACCTTCCCATGACGGCCGGTTTCTCCGGACTGTCAGTGGCTAGCATAAGGTGGTCGCCTAATTTCCGTCAAGTTTTTTCTAATAAATAATTCCGGACCTCCAAGGAGACACGATGGAGCAACGAGCGGCAGAACATTCCACCTCCGTGAATAGTGGTCTCAGCTGCAGGCCGGATCCAAAGGTCGCCGGACGTCGTAGCGTCTTCTTCCCGGGCGCTGACTGGCTCGACACCGAGGGCAGACCGATCGAGGCCCACACCGGTGGCATGTTCTGTCAAGACTCGACTTTCTACTGGGTTGGTGCGAGCTGGGCGGCTAAAGATTGGTTCCAATCCTTCAATCTGTACTCGTCGACCAACCTTCAAGACTGGGCGTTCACCAAGACCCTGCTTCGCCCCTCTGCAGATCTGCCCGCAAGCCACGAGATCGCCCGGCCAAAGATCCTCTACAACACAGAGACAAGCAGCTACGTGATGTGGTTCAAACGAAAGAACTTCTCTGCGGCGACAAACGACGTCCGAGTGGGTGTGGCACTCAGCGAGACAATCGACGGTCCGTGGAGTTTTCACCGAGACTTCTACCCGGGGGACGGAGGTGCCCGCCAGTACAACACAGCGGACCTCTGCCTTTGGCAGGAACCCAATGGGACAGCCTTCCTGGTGGCGTCTTCGCCATCCCTTCGCGGCGGACCCTATGAACGACGTATCGTCATCTTTCAGCTCCTCCGCAACTACCGTGGGGTCGAGCCTGAGCCCGTCTACGTGGGGCCCGCTGATGATCGAGAAGCGCCCGCTGTCTTCATCCGTGACAAGACCTATTACATGATCACATCTGCGACGACGGGCTGGGCGGCGAACCAGTGCGCGTATCGCACTGCGCCGTCCATTCTGGGACCTTGGTCAGAGCCAGACCTACTGGGCGACAGCACCACATTCGATAGCCAACCTGACTTCGTGTTCCCGGTCTCGGGAACATCAGGTACGGCTTACATCTATGCAGGTGGACGCCACGTCGCCGGCGACCTCGACAGTTCCCGTTATGTCTGGCTTCCGCTGCAATTCTCTGAAGAGCAGTTGACGCTGGAATACCTTCCCAGGTGGTCGCTTTACGTCGAGACAGGACTTTGGAACGCTCTCCCGTGAGTGTCGACACTCGCCGCCCGGATCCGCCGATTTCATGCGGGTTAGTCCATCAAGACGACTGGTCCACCAGACGTGAAGCCAGCCATGTCGCCTGGCGCTCCCAGTGGTATCCGAGACCGCCCTCGTGCTCGTTGAACGCGTACTCGACGATGTCCGCCTGAAGCTCGCCACGGCCCCAATGATTGCGAGCGGCATAGACGCTGGACGGCGGGCACACCGGATCGAAGAGACCGACCGAGAAGAGCGACGGCGAGCTCGCCCGCTTAGCGAAATTGACACCGTCAAAGTACGAGAGCGTGGCGAAGGTCTCCTCGACGCGGTTGCGATGCACAGAAAGATACTTGACAATCTCGGCGTAGGGCATTCGATCCGTCAGACCTACGGCTCTCTCGAAGTTACAAAGGAAAGGAACGTCGGGCATAGCCCCCACCAGACCTCCAACCAAGCCGGAGGCGGCGATGGCAATACCGCCTCCCTGACTTCCGCCGGTGACGCTGACCAATCCCGGATCGACAAATGGGAGCTCGCGTACGGTGTCGACAAGCAAGGCTGCATCGCTGAAGACGCGGCGATAGTAGTAGTCGTCAGGGCTCCTGATCCCCTTGGTCATGAAACCAGGAAAGGAGGGCGTCGAACCGTGGGGGTCGGCGGTATCTCCGCCGGTGCCCCAAGCGCTGCCTTGCCCCCGAGTGTCCATGACGACATGGACATAGCCGGCACTTGCCCATCCCAGATGCTCCTGGGGAAGTCCCCGACCAGCACCGTAGCCGACGTATTCGACGACAGCGGGCAGCGCTTGGTCTCTTTTCGCTGGAACTACAACCCAGCTGTGAATCCTCTCTCCTGCGTACCCGGAGAAGACCATTTCGTACGCCTCGACCAGCTTTAGCGGTGACTCGATCCGAATTAGATCGGGGGCTCTAGCTTCTCGCCTGGACGTTTCCAAAGTGCGGACCCAGAAGGCGTCGAAGTCAGCCGGCTCGGCGACCTCGGGACAATAGCGACGTAGTTCGTCAGGGGCTAAATCAAATCGAGGCATGATGGCTACGACACTACAAGGCGGATGTTTGGCGGCTAGCTAGCGCGACCCGGCGCCGCCGGCCTGGACCGGGTTCGCGATTGTCGCCTGGAACTGCGCGTAGTAGGTGCCAGGCGTAGTCATGTCGCCGTGGACGTCGAACAAAGCAGACGGACCGAGTGGCAGGCTCGTTGCGGCTGCGGGTCCCGCGCCGAACCAAGCGTAGCGCGCCACGTGGGGCCGGGCCTCCAGTGCGGGTAAGACAGCTTCCATAAAGCCCACGACGTCATCAGGTGTGTAAATGTTCGGGCTCGTCTTGCTCGCCTGCCAATCCGCAACCGCGAACTCGGTGATCCAGATAGGCAATCCATACATCTCGTAGGTTTGATCGATCTCCGCGAGGAACCCGGCCGGATCGTTGCCGGGATAGGCGTGCACCGCAATGTAGTTGAAGTGGTAATGGAGCTCCTTCGCCGCTGCAACGAACTGTGGGAGCCAAATACCTGATGGGGGGAACGGATGTACCGGCGCCGGCGCGACAGTCAGCGCTGCAAGCTTGCTGATCTCGGGCCATACGGCTATCACCTCATCCACCGTCATGTTGGACTGCCCGACGTTATCGGGTTCGTTGGGGCCAAGCACTATGGGAACTTTTCCAGGGCCGAGGGCCTTCACTGCCGCAATCTGCGCCTGGACGTTATTTTCACCACCCCACACCATCGGTACGAACTCCACGTGCTGCACACCGCTAATCCCAGCGGGACCCCACGTGTAGTACCAGGCAGGATTCAGTGACAGCACACGGTCAGCATAAGGTAGAGAGGGCGTAGGATTCGTGAAAGGGGTCTTTGGCACCACGAGACTGACGCCCTTCTTGCGAGATGGCACCCCGGGCAGCAACATGTTCGCCATGCTCGCCCTGTGAACGGTGCTCGCTGCGGCCGCCGGTATGTTTACTGCGGACAGCGCCAACACCGCAGGCGCAGCTACTCCCAACTTGAGGACCTGCCTTCGCGAGAACTGATTTGTCACGCACCACTCCTGGCTCTCGAGTTTTTTGTAAATGTGGTTGTCAAATACTTTTGTGACTATACAACAAACGTCTCACTTGTCAACCCCTTCTTTGGCCGCTCCTCGCCCTCATCGTGTGGACGAGGCACAGGCGATCCACGAACAACAACAAACGACGCAACCTCACTCAAGGGTCGACGTCGGTAGCTGTCTCGATTTGCCCGCACGCGGCCGTCAAGTTGGCACCCTCCACATCGCCTACGCGGACGCAGGTCTTACGCTTCCACCAAGTTCCTCCTGAGACGCCTCACGATCCTGGGCGTAGCAGCGCTCCCCGGGCAACCCTCGACCGACAGGGTGGATCTGCCCAAAACCCGTCACGGGACGATCCCATCCACCGATCCCCGGCCGAGTCTCGAGCTCGAAGCGTTCAGCCAGCCATTGCGAGAGTCGCGTCTGGTCGCTCCGGTAGGACGGATCGTCGAGCAAATTGACGCTCTCGGTAGGATCGTCGATCACGTTGTACATCTCCCCTGGCCCGTGCAGACGTTCAACTAGCTTCATTCGCCCATCAGTTAGCATGCGAGCGCCCCCGTATTCGCTCGTCACGAGGACGAACTCTTGGCCTTCGTCGCCTCCTCCCCGCAGAATTCGTGCGAAGGAGCTTCCTGCGCCCCATTTGTCTTCCGGCACCGTCACACCTGCCAGATCACAGATCGTGCGGTGAAGCGACACGTTGGAGAGGAGAGCATTGCTGACGCCTCTCGCTCCGCCGGGCAGGTGTACTACGCATGGGATACGAACTGAGTTGTCCCAGAAGTTGAGTGGCCGGGTGCCGTTACCCTTGCCCCATATGCCGTGATGGCCGCAACTGAATCCATTGTCGGAAAGGTAGAGGACCACCGTCTTGTCTGTCAGGGACTGGTCATCCAGTGTTGCGCGTATCTTTCCCAAAGCGGCATCGACAGCGGTAAGGGATGCGCAGTAGCCGGCGAGATGCGTACGAGGGTCGGCGAATGCATCGGCGAAGTCCGCGCGACGGGGCTCGACCCAGGGATGTGGCTTCTCCCTTGGCACAGACGGAAAATCGGTTCCTGCGTACAGGTCCAGCAGCTCCGATGGGTGGTTGTCGATCCAGGGCTGGTGCGGTGCCGTGAAGTTGACCTGCAGATAGAATGGTCGCCGGTGGTCCCGGGTCGCTAGGAAGTCGAGTGCATTGTCGGCTACGGCGTAGGTGAAGTAACGGTCTTCGTCGTCTGGTTCACCATCCCGCCAGATCGGCGCGCCGTAGTAGGGACCACCCCCATAGCGATGGGCGTACCAGAACTCGAACCCCGGGGCCGACCATCGGGAATCACCTACGTGCCACTTGCCGCTCATCGCGCACTGGTAGCCGCCACGCTCCAGAACTTCCGGAGTGCTCGGCTGGCCCTCGAGGTAGCGGTCGGGGTACGCGTCGGGGTGCCGACCGCCGATCAGCCAGTCGTGCACGCCGTGCGCCGACGGCATCCGCCCAGTGAGCATCGAGGCGCGCGAGGGGGAACACACCGGCGAGGCACAGAAGAACTGGTCCAACTCAAGCGAATCTTCGAGCATCCGCTGAAGGTTCGGCATAATCAGCTCAGGCATCCGGTGAGGCATTGCCCACCGTCCCTGGTCATCGGTCACGATCACCACAAAATTGAGGCGAGAATTCTTCCTGGATTCTACCATCTAGTCGTCACCCTCTCGGCTCTCGGCGCCGATGGCCGATGGCCGATGGCCGATGGCCGATAGCAGCGGAGCCGCGTACGCCGGTCGGAGGAACTAGTTCGTCTGAGCGACAACGAATTTGGGCGTCGGAACACTTCAAGCAACTCAGGGGGGGCTTCATGTAGGCGGGCCTCGGTACCTTTGTCGGCGGACCGACTGTTCGACGCAGACATTACAGAATTAACCGTACACAGATTGACAGATCGAATATTACGCGTCCCGTTCACGACTGAAGCAGACGACCACAACCCGAGCTCATCCCGTCGCCTTCTCCGCCGAAGAGGTCACGGCCAGCTCGACACTGCGGGAATCGCATCTAATCTCGAACTTATCAACTTCAGCTTGACACTACGAAGGTTGCGCCATAGTATCTCGATCTAAGAGAGATGATACGTATTAGCACCCGCTCTTTGTACCCCCGCTCGCAGAGCCACGGACGCTGCGAGGTGATCGCGTTCAGCGACGACCTCGCAGCGACGTTCTCCACGTTGTGCCCCGAGCGGGTTCGCGTCGTGGTAGAGGCCTGGGTGACTCGAACGGACGCGCTCAACACCATGCCAGAAGTAGAGCAGGTCTTCTGCTTCGAGAACCGTGGCAGCGAGATCGGTGTAACTCCGTCGCACCCGCACGGCCAGATTTATGCTTACCGTGTCGTTGCATCAAACGAGCACTGGACGGCATTCGTGCCCGCAGCAGCGCGGTGGCCTTTCGAAATCCATCTATACTCTCATCGTCACGTACCCGACCTTCCCGCTTCGACCGACGAGGAACGCAAGTCCCTCGTCCAGATCTACCTTGAACTTCTCCAGCGCCTGGACGGGGTCTACGGCGGCGCGATGCCGTACGTAGCGGCGTGGCATCAGGCGCCTGCGAAGGCGGACCGGGAGCTCGCATATCTGCACCTCGGGTTGTTCTCTATCCTGAGAGTTCCAGGTAAGGTCAAGGCGCTCGCAGGCTCGGAGTCCGGTATGGGTATGTTCATCAACGACATCGCTCCCGAGTGCGCCGCCGGTATGCTCCGCAGTTCCAGGTTGTGAGCGCACCCGAGAGCCGCCCGACCGCTGCAGCACAGGGCGACATTGAGCTCGTCGAAACATTCAGGGCCGAGTTCGACCGCTCCCCTTCGGTGCTTTGGTCGGCCCCTGGCCGGGTAAATCTGATAGGCGAGCACGTCGACTACAACGGTGGCCGTGTTCTTCCTTTTGCCATCCAGCATCGATGCTTTGTAGCAGCGGCTAGCACCGACGACGGAACCGTCACGATCAGATCCAGACAGTTCCCCGACGAGACCGTCCGTGCGGCGATCGCCGACCTGAAGCCCGGCGGATCGGCAGACCCCTTCGGGAAGAGCCAGCGACAAAGCTTCGGTGGTTGGGCGTCGTATGTCTTCGGGGTGATATGGGCCCTCGGACAGGTTGGGGTGACCGTTCCACCGGTAGACGTGCTCGTAGACGGTCGCGTGCCTGTCGGCGCCGGCCTTTCATCCTCGGCCGCTTTGGAATGCGCCGCCGTCGGGGCCTTCTGCGAGCTGGCAGACACCGACATCGACGGTCCACAACGGGCGGCTATCGCCCAGCGGGCGGAGAACGACTTCGTAGGAGTGCCATGCGGTTTGATGGACCAGATGGCCTCTACGTGTGCGCACGCGGATCACGCCTTGCTCTTCGACACTTATGGCCGGCACAGCGAGCAGATCCCCCTTGCTGCTTCAGTCGCCGGCTGCGAGTTCCTTGTCATCGATACCGGCGCCGCACACGGATTGGTCGATGGCGAATACGCTCGACGCCGCGCGGCCTGTGAAGATGCCGCCCGACTCCTGGGCGTACGCTTCCTCCGCGAGATCGCCGACCGCGGACCAGACGAATCGAACGCCTTGCTCTCCGGCATCGGGGACACAATCCTTCGCCGGCGTGCAAGCCACGTGGTGTCGGAGATCCTTCGGGTCGACTCAGCTGTAGATGCTCTTAAGAGCGGCGATTGGGGGCGCCTGGGAGCTTTGATGAACGCTTCGCATCGGTCCCTTCGAGACGACTTCGAGGTCTCGAGCATGCAACTCGACGCGGCGGTTGAATCCCTCTTGTCGGCCGGTGCCCTCGGGGCGAGGCTCACCGGCGCCGGCTTCGGGGGAAGCGTAGTAGCGCTGCTGGACGCCTCCCGGGTCGAGTCCGCAGCACGTGCGGTGGCAGCCTCGTTTGCCGCTCAAGGGTTCGTAGCTCCCACAGCATGGGTGGCTTTAGCATCGCAAGGCGCCCGGAGGGAGATCCTCGACGGGTGATTTATATGCGGCCGGGACTGACAAGACCTGACTCATAAGCTATGACGACAAGCTGAGCCCTGTCTCGTGCGTCGAGCTTCGTCATTGCCCGGCTGACGTGAGTCTTCGCCGTCAGCGGGCTCATGTACAGCGCTTCGGCGATCTCATCGTTAGACATACCAGCCGCGACAAGTACGAGAACTTCTCGTTCACGTTCTGTAAGAGCGGCAAGCGTCTGGGTATCAGCCGGTCTCCGCCCGTTTCCCCCAGCGATTGTTGCGATGAGCCGTCGCGTCACACCAGGCGAGAGAAGCGCGTCGCCTCGGGCAACGATCCTGACAGCGTCGAGGAGGTCTTCCGGCTCGGTGTCTTTGACGAGGAACCCGCTCGCCCCAGCGCGAAGCGCCTCGAAGACGTACTCGTCAGACTCGAACGTGGTCACGATTATGACTTTGAGCTCGGACAGGTCATTTGACGCGCCGATCCGCCTGGTGGCTTCGATCCCGTCCACCACCGGCATCCTGATGTCCATAAGCACGACGTCCGCGGCGTTGGCCCGGGCCAGGTCGATCGCCGTCTGGCCGTCGCCGGCTTCACCGACGACCTCAATATCGTCGGCAGCGTTTAAGAGCACGCGAAAGCCTGCCCGTACGAGCGCCTGGTCGTCCGCAAGGACCACCCGGATCACGACCCGAACCGTTCCTCATAGGAGTCTATGCCCGCGTTGTTTACCACAAGGTCGGGCGACGCGTCGGGCATCGCTTCCTCCGTAGCCGTTGTCGACGATACCGGAAGCTCGGCATGGACGCGGAATCCTCCGCCTTGGATCGGACCCGCCGTCACTGTTCCTCCTATGGCCCGGGCCCGCTCACGCATCCCGTTCAATCCACTCGCCGCCCCGTCCACAAACGGCTCCGCAGTTGCACGGCCGTCATTGACGACGTCAACGACGATGAGCTCATCGCAGCGCACCACGCTGACCGAGGCGACAGAACCTGCTGCGTGCCGGATAATATTTGTCAGCGACTCCTGCACTATCCGGTATGTTGCCAGGACGGACCCAGCGGCCACGCCCGTGAGCTCAGCATCCCAGGTCAGGCTGCACCGCATCCCAGCCGACTTGCCGGCGTCCACGAGTGCCTTGAAAGCCTGCACGTCCGGAAGCGCAACAGCAGGTTGTTCTTCGTCGACCTGGCGGAGAACCTCGAGTATCGAGCGAAGTTCGCGCAGCCCGTCCTTGCTCGCGCGCCGTATCGCCTGGAGGGATTCAGTCACGCTGAGTGGGTCTGCGTTTACCAGCGTGACTGCCGCACTTGCCTGCACGTTAATCATCGCCATCGAGTGGGCAACCACGTCATGGAGTTCCCGAGCGATCCGCAAGCGCTCGGAGGTGACCAGGCGGCGAGTCTCTTGGAGGCGGGAGGCTTCGACTTGCTCAGCGCGTAAGATTTCACTCGCCTTCCAGTGCCTGCGCGCCGAGACGAAGGCGCCCGCTGCTCCAGCAGCGGCCATCTCCGCCCACATGTCGAGCTGCGGCCCTCCCCACCAACCCCACGGACCGACTAGTCCCCCTGCGATCCAAATGCTTATCGCACCGGCTGCGCCCACCGCTATCAGCCCCGCCCGGCCGAGTCGGGCAGCGGAGAGCGTGTACATCGCTACCAATACCATCACGAGGGCCGCACCGTATACCTGACCGAGCAGCGCCCACGCGACGACCCCGGCGACAGTCGCTACGTATACGCCGAGCGGATACGACAGCCGCCAGCGGAGGCTGACTGCCGGGACGGCCAGCACAGCGAACGCCCACACGGAGGGGTGAGACCGCAGATCCAGTCCGGCGTAGCGGTGTGACGGATATGCCTCCGCGACCGAGCCGACAATCACCATCGCGAGCACGACACCGACGCCGAGCGGCTCCGACCAACGCCATTTTGCGAGTCGACCCAGCGCTGTCAGCATCGGGGCCAGCCTACGGCGCCCCGACGGCCAACACCATACTCCTCCGGCGGGCGGAACTGCTACATCGCCAGCAGTAGTCGCGAGCCGCACGCTACCCCAAGAGGAGTACCCGCTAAGCCTCCCGACAGACGACGCTCGACGACGCCACCGTACACGATGCTTGTAAAGGCCGCATCCGAGCGGCCCCAACACACTCAAGGAGTTCCCATGTCACCAGTCCGCCGCAATCGTCACATCGCAGTCGCCGCAACAGTCGCAACCGCAGCAGCCTCGTGGGCGGTCGCCACTCAGGCGGCTGGAGTCACCCTTGGCGTCAAGTTCCCGCACGCCGCAGCGTCCACCGTCGCCCTTGGGCCGACAGTCGGAGCTGCAGCATCGGCCACAGTCGCCGGGTGGGTTGTCATGTCCGTTTTGGAGAACCGCGTGGCAAACCCGCTAAGAACATGGGTGACGATTGCTACTGCTGTGCTTGTCGCTTCTCTCGCCCTTCCCATCTCGTTCGCGACATCCGTCTCCGCAGCGATCAGCCTGATCGCGATCCACCTTGCGGTTGGTACAGTAGCGGTAGCAGGTCTTGCCCGTACCACGGCGTCGCATCGTATTCGCAACGACGCCTCCTACACCTCTCCGGCGTCCATCGGGGCACGAACCGCAGCGTGAAACGTGGATTCAGCTCAGAGCAGTCAGAGTCGAAGCGGTCGTACCGGGGCGAGCACCGCCCCGGGGTCGCTCCAGACGTCACGGCCGACGACGTCGACGTAAAGCTCCACCTCGTTGCCATCGGGATCTGCGATGTAGAGCGAATGCGTGACGGTGTGATCGCTGGCTCCCAAAACCTCCACTCCGGCGTCTCGGAGGGCGCCAAGAGCTTCACGGAGTTCGTCGTCGCTTTCGCCGACCTTCAGCCCGAAGTGGTACATCCCAACCCGGCGGCCGGACGGTATCGAAGCAGCGGACTCGCCCACCTCTATGAGAAGTAGCTCGTGGTGGGTACGTCCGGAGGTAAATGCCGCAGCAGGAAATCCGGCCGGAGTTCCACCGGGGATCTCGTCCCACCCGAGGACGTCTTTGTAGAAGCGCCGGGAGCGCTCCAGGTTACGTACATAGAGCACTATGTGACCAAGCTCGTGAATTTTCATAAGACAACAACGCTTCGTAGCACTTCTCCGCGTGACATCTTCTCGAAAGCTTCCTCTACCTCTTCAAGTCCGATTCGCTCGGATACAAAGTCGTCGAGAGGAAGCCTACCCTGGAGGTATAGCTCGACCAGAGCCGGGAAGTCACGGCTCGGAACGCAGTCCCCGTACCACGAAGGTTTGAGAGCGCCCCCCCGACCGAAGAAATCGATCATCGCTAGATCCGGCATACGCATCTCGGGAGTCGGCACGCCCACCTGGACCACAGTCCCGGCGAAGTCCCTTGCGAAGAAGGCCTGCTCGAGCGTCGCCGGATGACCGACAGCTTCGATGCAGACGTCTGCCCCGAAACCTCCCGTCGCCTCCCGTACAGCTTCCACGGGATCGACCCGGGAGGCGTTGACGACGTGCGTCGCCCCGAAACTTCTCGCCCAGTCAAGCTTGAGGTCATCGACGTCCACGGCAACGATAGTCGCGGCGCCTGCGAGCTTCGCCCCGACTATCGCAGCGTCGCCGACGCCTCCACAGCCGAACACCGCGACCGAATCACCCCGCGAGACATTCCCCGTGAGCATCGAGGCACCCAACCCGGCCATTACGCCACAGCCGAGGAGCCCCACGGCTGCAGGGTCCGCTGCCGCAGATACGGGGGTGCACTGGCCTTCTGCCACCAGGGACTTTTCGACAAAAGCACCGATCCCGAGCGCCGGGGACAGCGCCGTGCCGTCAGTCAGGGTCATCTTCTGCGAAGCGTTGCGCGTGGCGAAACAGTACTGCGGTTTCGCCTTACGGCACGCCCGGCAGCTACCACACACGGCTCGCCAGTTGAGAACCACGAAATCCCCCGAGGCCACGCTTGTCACCCCCTCGCCCACCACCGAAACCAACCCGGCGGCCTCATGGCCGAGCAGAAACGGGAAGTCGTTGCTAATCCCGCCCTCCCGGTAGTGCAGGTCGGTGTGGCAGACCCCACACGCCTGCACGTCGACGATGACCTCCCCGGGACCGGGGTCGGGAAGCGAGATCGTTTCCAGGCGCACCCGCTCGCCTTTTCCCATCGACACGACGCCTCGAACTTCGTATGGCATGACCGAATCGTAGTCGGCCTGCGACGCTCCGCTGGTTTGCGACTCCGGCCGCTGACAGGCAACGATGGCAGCGTGGACGATGTCGCAACTTTGACGACCCAGGATTGGCGACTACTCGGAGAGGCTTTGGCGAGCACTTTGCACCTAGCAGTGCCGCCTGTAGCAATCACATTCTCCAGCGAAGCGCCAACGGGAGTAGAAGCCTTCGCAAAGCCGATGTCGGAGGCGGCCAGCGACGGTCGCAAAGGTCGAGTTCCAGCGGGTTGTGTTTTTTGGATAGAGGCGGCAAAGTCGACTTTCAGCACAGTCCCCGAGGACCACGGGAACTGTTCGGTCGGCAGGTACACGCACGGCCTCGCGACTTTTGGCGACATTGCGGGCAACGACGACGTGGGTACGCTCCTCGAGTCAGGATGGGTCGACGAGGAGGCGGTGTCGGCAATCCCTTCCATATCTGAACGATTCGAGTCGATCACCTACGGACCCCTAGGCGAAGCCGTGGTCATGCCTGATGTAATCCTCCTGCGGGTCAACGGGCGCCAGATGATGGTGATCAGCGACGCAGTCCCTACGCTTCGGATAGAAGGCAAACCGCAGTGCCACATAGTGGCGATCGCCAAGGATAAGAATGAGGTCGCAGCGAGTGTCGGCTGTGCCCTTAGTCGCGCCCGAACTGGTATGAGCCCCGAGGAGATGACCGTCGCGATACCAGCACGTCAGCTGAGCCAGGTAGTCGACGCTGTCCGGCGGGCCGCAGCCATCGACACTGCGGTTGCCAAGTATGCCGCGGACGACGCCAGACGCTTTACCGGAGCGCGATTGCCGCTTCGGAAGGCCTAGTCGCCGAGCGTGAAGGTGCCTAAGCTGCTCCGGTAGAAGATCAGCGGTTCGCCTCCTTCAACTCGTTGGTCGACTACAGCGCCGACGACGAGCTCGTGATCGCCTGCAGGATGCACTAACTCCACCCTGCAGTCCACCCAGGCAACCGATCCAGCGAGAAGGGGTGACGAGGTGACAGGCGACCTTTCCCAGTCCACGCCAGCGAACTTGTCGGCTCCCG
>JAJZDJ010000235.1 GCA_021828685.1 Actinomycetes bacterium
ACAGCCATGATGTCGAGTCGGAAATCGAACTCGAAGTCGTAGATTTCCATGGTCGAACGGCGTTTTTGCTTGCCGGTCGACGACGGCGTCGCCCACAGCGATTCGTCGAGGTCCCACCACACAACAACGCCTTCGGAGCCGATGATTCCGCCCCACCGTGCGTCGTCCCGGCTGGGACCCGGGCTGAATCCGGCGGCCTCAAGCATCCGTTGGTAGTGGGCGAGCTGTAGCAGGTCGCCTCTGTGGCGACGCCTGGTCCGCTCCGGGGAGAGCGCCGCTGCCTCCAAGCTCGGCGACGTCAGGGCGGAGAAGAGCGCCGACCCCGAACTCAGTCCGGAGGCTGCGTCTAGGGTCCGGTGCATCTTGATGTCCACGGCCCGGTAGCCGCCGGCAGAAGCCGCCACGAGAAGGTCCGGTTCACCGACCCGGCGTCCGACGTGATCGGTCGGCAGCCGTCCCCCCACAATCAACGGGCACCGCGCCTCCATAGACGAAACGGTCAACGCCTCCCTTTCGGCCGCCGCGGTGTCGGCGGGTATTGCTATCGCCTCTGGCCAACCGGCTCGTCCGGCCGCGAGGACAGAAGCCTCGAAGTCGACGCCCTGGGCCATCCTCCGCTCGATGACCGGCGAGATCGCAAGCGGCTCGGTTGGACGCAGCACGTCGAGTTGCGCCCGGACCGGGCAGTACCTGGCCCGGTACCCGCCCTGGGGCGGCACGCTCGAAAGGTCGTACCGTGTTGCCACGACCCTGATCCTACGGCCGCCCTGTGACCGCAACCAGTTAGCGTGTTTCGCGAGCGTCGTAGACGCGCTCGGCGAAATTCTCCAACAGCTCCGTGCAATCTTTCAGGCGCTGCTCGCCGTGCCCTGCAGTGGGGGCGCCGAAAAGGTCCTTGGATCGAATGTCCCGGTACCATCGTCGCAAGCGTTCGACGCTCTGCTCCTCCTCGTCGAGTTCCGCGAGGGTGAACTTTTCGGTCTCGATCTCGCGGCGCAGCTCCGCTTCGGCCTTGTCGCACTCCCTGACGAACTCCGCCCACTCCGCCTCCCGCTCCGCCGTGTAAAGACCCTCCACGGCGGAGAGCGTTTCGTCCGAGGCGCTCACGTCGAAGCAAAGTGCCTGGCCTCCCGATCGCCGTACGAGCGAGACGGCGCGTTGCAACCCTTCGTCGAAGCCGTCACCCGCGGGTATCGCCCACGTCGCAGACTGCAAAGCGACCGCTCCCACACGGCGAAGTTCGCGCCACACGGCTACCCGGTGACGGGACTGGTCACCTGACAAGCGGTATGTGAGGACACGCCATGGCATGTAACGAATGCTACATCAGACAGCGTACTTTCGGTTACGCTCAGGCAAATGTCCACCATCCTCCCCCTGACGCACAGCGCCGCTATCCTCACCGACGTGCAGGTGCTGGCGCCGAAGAGTTTCAACAACGCGGTCTACATCGACATCAACCGACTCTCCAAGCAAACAGCGTGGGCGCACGGTTTTATGACGGCGTATGCGGTGTGGATCGGACCTGTTCTCTTGGCTGCAGTCTTCGTCGCTGCTTACGCGATGGCATGGTGGCGCGGTGCCAACCGCGCGGCGTCGCTACTCGCACTCGGGGGGCTCGGCACCTTGGTCGCCGTCGGTCTCAACCAGGTGGTCGGCCACGCCGCCAAAGAGTTGCGTCCGTATGCGACCCATCCGCAGGCCCTCGTCCTAGTCGGCAAGACGAGTGACTATTCCTTCCCTTCGGACCACTCCGTTGTCGCTGGCGGTCTGACTGTTTCGCTCCTCCTCGCGTTAGGCGGCGCTGTCTGGGAGGGGCGCGGACAGCACGTCGCAGGCAAGTTGGAGGCGCCGCACGCTGGACGTTTCCCGAGCCGAACAGCCATCCGGGTCTTTGCTGCGGTCAACGTCGTCCTCGGCCTGTTTCTGTGCTTCGATCGATTGTACGTCGGCGCCCACTATCCGGGCGATGTGGTCGCCGGGTACCTGCTGGCATCAGCGACCGTCGTAGCGGTCTCGTTCCTGCGGCCGGCCGCTTACCGTCTGTCAGATCTAATGGAGCCCACTATCTTCGGCGTCGTGCTGCGACGCCCGGCTGCAACTGATGGGAGTCGACATTGTTGCCGCTGGTGGGCAGGACGCCCCCTACCCGCACGTCTACATAGATGACCTGGCGGCGGGCCGACGCGCCGTTGACCACCTGATAATGCTCGGTCACCGCCGCATTGCGATGATCGAGGCGACCGACCCAGACCAGCCTGTCCAGCCTTCTGGACGTTCCGAAGCCTATTTCACTGCGCTCGCTGACGCTTCGATCCAGGTTGATAAACGCCTCGTTGCGAGCGTCAGTTGGAGCGCAGAGCACGGAGCTGACGCCATGAACCAGCTCCTCAGCCTGCGCGAACCACCCACCGCCGGCTACGCTTACTCCGACGAGCTTGCGCTCGGGGCGATGCGCTGTATACGTCGAGCCGGTCTGCGCATCCCTGAGGACATATCGATCGTCGGGATCGACGACCATCCCCAAGCGGCGATAACGGACCTTACGACAGTCCGCCAACCTGTGCGCGAACAAGGTCGCCTCGCCGGTGAGATTCTTATGAAGCTTCTCGCGGGTGAGAAGGTTCCGAACAGGATCGAAGTCGCGACGAATCTTGTTGCCAGGTCCAGCGCCTCGCGCGTCTAGATGTATCGTCCAGTGTGCTGCCAGTAGGGGGCCCGCAGGCTCGCTTTGAGAAGTTTGCCGGCTTCGCTTCGAGGCATCTGGTCGACGCTCGACCAGTCCTTCGGCACTTTGTAGCTGGCGAGCTTCGCGCGGAGGAACGACTCGAGGTCGATGCGCTGTCCGTCGTCAAGGTCGACGCCGGGGATGAGCTGCACCGTTGCGTGCACCCGCTCGCCGTACTCCTCGTCGGGTATCCCGAAGACAGCCACGTCGACCACCGATGGATGTGAAGCTAGGACGCCTTCGATCTCGGCCGGGTAGATGTTGACGCCTCCGGAGATGATCATGTCGATACGCCGGTCCGAAAGATAAAGAAATCCCTGGTCATCCAGATAGCCAATGTCGCCCAGGGTGAAGTACCCAGCGACCGAGTGGGCTTGCGCAGTCTTGTCGGGCTCGTCCAGGTACTCGAAGTCGACACCGCTCAGGTTGCGCACGTGGATCACACCCGGTTCGCCTACGGCGGCCTGCGTGCCGTCGTCTGCCACGATGCGCACTTCCATTGTCGGCAGCGGCCGACCAACCGAACCAGGGTGCTCGAGCCAATCCGACGCCCCTATGAGCGAGACGAACCCTCCTTCGGTGGCGCCGTAGTACTCGGTTATTCTCGGACCCCACCAGTCGATCATCTGCCTCTTGATCTCCGGGGGGCATGGCGCAGCGCCGTGAACGACGGCTGCCAGCGAGCCACCGGAGAAGCTGGCGCGGTGATCTTCGGGCAGGCGGAGTAGGCGTATGAACTGGGTTGGGACCAGATGCAAGTTGGTGACCTGGTGTCGGTCGATGAGCCGCAAGGTGTCCGCCGGATCAAATTTCCGCTGTACGACGACCGTCGAACCGCCCACGAGCGGGAAGAAACTGAGCGCCCACTGCGCAGAATGGTAACCGGGACCGCACAGAAGGGTCCGCCCCTGCGGCGGTATGCCGAGCGCTGCGAGGCCCGCAGCCATCTGCGAGTACACACTGGTCGGAGTTCCGACTGAAAATGACGAGCTGGTAACGCCTTTCGGTCGTCCCGTGGTGCCCGACGTGTAGAACATCACACCGCCCATCATCTGACTCAAAGGCTCCCCCGCGCCGGCCGCGGCAAGGGCCTCCTCGTAGGTGGAGCCAAAGATCAACGTGGGAATCCCCGTGTCGCCGAGCGCTTCGAGGTGCGATGGATCGACGATCACGAGCCGTGAGCCTGAGTTCTCAACGACGTAGGCGACCTCTTCTGTTGCGAAATGCCAGTTGATCGGGACTACGAAGACGCCGCATTGGGATACGGCCGCGTAGACCTCGAAGATTTCTCGTCTGTTGTCCGAGAGCAGGGAGATTCGCTCACCCGCCTGCACTCCGTGCGAGCGGACAACGTGGATCAGCGCGTTCACCCGCTCATCGAAGTCCCGCCACGACGTCTCACCGTCGTCGTCGATGACAGCCGGCGCGTCGCTACGGTCCCGAAATCCTCTGAAGAGCTCCGACATCGGCCACGTTCCCCCTTCGCGGAATTTGCCTCTTTGCCGACTAGGCCTATTCGTATCGTCAGCCGATGAGGATAGCGCAAGCCCAATTGTCGGATCGGGCTGCGCGATACATCCCCTCTCGGCCTGTTCATCGAAGC
>JAJZDJ010000032.1 GCA_021828685.1 Actinomycetes bacterium
CCCAACATTTGTTTCAGGTCCCGTTTTCCGTCAATGGCGGCCCCACGGGTTTCAGCGAACGGTCCGGAAGAACCGCCGAACTTCCTCGACGAACAGCGTCGGCTGTTCGAAGGCGACGAAGTGGCCTCCCACAGCCGGTTCGCCCCAGTAGCGAATGTCGCTGAACTGTCGTGCGGCCCAACGCTGCGATGCCCGGAAGATCTCTTTCGGGAAGACAGAAGCGCCCATCGGTACACTCACCGGCCCGAGGGGCGGCCGGCTGAACGATTCCCAGTACATTCGCCCCGAGGACGCCGCCGTAGCCGGTAACCAGTAGAGCATGACGTCGTCGAGGATCCGGTCCGCCCCGAGGGCTCTTACCGGGTCGCCGTCTGTGTCGGTCCAGGACCAGAACTTCTCGAGGATCCACGCGCACTGCCCAGCCGGGGAGTCGACTAGACCGTATCCGAGCGTCTGCGGTCTCGTCGACTGCTGCTTCGAGTAACCGGAATCGCTTTTCGTGTAATGCTCCCTTCGCCGTCCTTTCGACCCCCCAGCCTGGGTTCTTTGGCTTGTCGGAGAAGCCGTAGCCGGGCAGGGAAGGCAGCACCAGGTGGAAGGCGTCGGATGCGTCCCCGCCGAAACGTTCAGGGTCGGTCAAAGGTCCGACGACGTCCACGAACTGAGCGAAGGACCCGGGCCATCCGTGCGTAACGACGAGGGGCAGCGCGTCGGGGTTGGCAGCACGCACGTGCACGAAGTGAATTCCGAGACCGTCTATCACGGTCCGGTACTGGGGTAATGAGTTCAGCCTGGCTTCGCGGTCACTCCAGTCGTACCCCGCCGCCCAGTATCCGCACAGGTCACGCAGGTATGCGAGCGGGACGCCCTGAGACCAGTCGGTTACGGTTTCGGGTTCCGGCCAACGCGTCCGCTCGAGCCTGGTGCGCAGGTCGTCGAGCTGGCCGCGATCTGCGTTGATTCGATACGGGACGATGTCATCGCTCACGCTTCGGTGCCTACTGATAGTTGGGCGGCTGGCGCCAAGGCGCGTTCCCGGGATTCCACCCGGCTCCCCACTGCTCTGGGCCGGGCCCGGGCACGTAGGGTCTCGAACCTGGTGTGTAAAGAGTCAGGGGAGGTATTTCGCGCAGCGTCGCTCGAATCATGACAGCCGCAAACAGCAGGTACGCGGCGATCGCGTCGATTACGAACCAAGCGGTCAGCTTCATGTTCAAGACCAGACCTAGTTGGGCGACCTGCGCAGCACTGAGGCCGAAATCCGCCGGCGGTACAGGGAGGTTCACTTGGACTACGGCCGCTACGAGCTGGGACGTCAGGACGAGGATCCCTCCAGCCGCTAGAGCTGCCGCGACGCCCTTGTTGCGAAGCCTGATCGCTATGACTGGGACGACCACCAAGGCCACAGCGGCGAGGACCGTACCGACCACTTGCTGCCATGGGCCGCTGAACGCATTCCCGAGGTTGCGGACGACGTGTTGGCCTGTCACCGAGCTGGTAGCCGTGCCACGGTCCCATGCCGGTAGGAATGCACCAGCGACGATGACGGCCAGTACGAGTACGAGTACCGTCCAAAGGTTGCGCTCGTGCGCCTCCTCGGGGCTTTCGGGCGCCCGAGTCCGGCGAAGGCGCTTCTGCTTCGTCTTTGTCGCCACGGCGAGATCCGGCTCGGCGGTGGCCCCCTCGACAGGCGGTACTCCCGCTCCTGCTGAGCCTTCGGTGGGCACCCATGCGGCCTCTGGTCCGGTTTCGATTTCGGTGTCGTCGGGCTCACCGGAAACGATCCATGGCACAGTGCTCGTATCCACGACCGGGACCGCTCCCGTCTCTACGACTGGCACCGCCCCAGTATCGACAACAGGCACCGTTGCCGTATCGGCCACCGGAACCGCTGCGGTGTCGAGTGTCGGCGAGTACCCACTGACAGGTTGAGAGCTGACCTGGGCAGGGCTGGACGCAGCCCATCCGCCAGGTGAGGCCTCGATAGCGCCTACAGGCGTACCGGCCAGGTCAGTGTAGGGGTTGCCCGCCAAATGCGGCTGAGCTTGGGAAGTCTCGGGGTAAGTCGGGGCAGCTTCCACCTCGCCCCCGGCGGGGCCGTCGGCGAAAGGTGCCTCCGTCGCTGGCGCATCGCCCTCCGATGCGAGACCACCCGGAAACCCCGACGACGACGCCGGCAACGGCGTACGGTGACGTGCCGCAGCTGCGAGCACGCACACGACAGCCGCAACGGCACCCACCACCCACGCCGCGGTCATTATCCACAGCCCTGCGCCGACCGTCTTGCTCCCGAAGCTGATTGCGTCGCCCAGGTCGGACACGCGAAACCCGAGCTCGGTAACGGCAACACCGACCGCCAGCGCAGCCGCCGCCTGTGTCCGCTCAGGGCCGCTCGCCCCGATCGCCAGCGCCAAAGCCCACGCCGCCGCTATCACCGCGTACAGCGCCGCCTGGTCGGTTTGACTGGCAAGTGGTGCCTGGCCCACGAAATATGTGGGGAACATGGCCACAACGTGGAGGACTACCGTCGCGCCCAGAAGAACTCCGGCGACTATCTCGATCGGTGTGGGGCGCTCCCGTGTCAGCGGAGCTGCTGAGGCAATTTGCATACCTCTCTATTATCACTTAGAAGCTGAGAGAAGCCTGACGAGGATTGCAGTTTCGCCTTGGGAGTTACCTTCGGGGTCAGCTCGAGGCCCCTCCCGCCTGGGTGCGTCCCCGCTCGAATACCCCTGGCACCCTCGCTGCAAGCTCGTCAGCACCGCCCGCTCGACGCCACCGCCTCGACGCCTCGGATTCCAGTTCCATCGAGTTCCCGCTGAACTCCGTCTGTATACGCCGGTAGGAGTCATGCAACGCCAGCACCGCCGGACGGTGGCTGGCGGCGACCGTCGCTGCAAGGCTTTGCGCACGACCCAAAAGCTCATCGTGTGGAACCACTTCGGTAACCAGACCGCACTCGAGTGCGCGTCGGGCGTCCACGAAGTCCCCTGTGAAGCTCATGCGTCTCGCCATTGCGAACCCGACACGCTCCGGCAGGAGCACCGAAAGGCCCCATCCCGGCATGATCCCGACCCTTGCATGGGTGTCGGCGAATACAGCGCGCTCGGAGGCTACCAGGAAGTCGCAGTTGAGTGCAAGCTCCAGTCCCCCAGTGATGGCAACGCCGTTGACAGCCCCGATGAGAGGTTTGCCGAGGGGGCGCCAGGGCGACCCTGTCGGCACACCCGGCTCACGGTTGTCCCCGCTCACGCCGTCGTCGAGCAGGCCCGAGGAGCCGCTCAGCTCCTTCAGATCCAGCCCTGCGCAGAATGCCGGGTCGCTGCCGGTCAGAATCACCGCACCGACGCTGTCGTCGTGGGCGAGTGTCTCGAACACCTGTCGAAGGCGGCGGAGCAGCTCGCGACTTAGGGCGTTGCGAGCCGCCGGACGGTTCAAGGTCACCAGGGCGACCCCGTCGGCCTCGACTGTCAATACGAGATCGTCTTGCATCCGGCAATCCTCTCAGATATTCCGGAGCGGCGTGCTCTCGAGGTGCTTCCGTCTGCTCAGTCCGGGTTCATGAAACGCCCTCCCGGCCACTGATGTCCGCCCCGATGTCACGGCCTTCGGACCCGGCCGGGGCAGCTACCTCGGTCACCCTGTCGTCGACGTCGTCGTATTCGAGGCGTAGAGCCCTACTCATGACAGCGTGCATCGCGTACATAGCGGTTATGTAGGTGAGCTCGAGTATCTGGCTATCGTCGAGATGCTTTTGGAGCACCTCGAAGATGCCCTCACCGACCCTCCCCTGCTGTCGGCTCAGGCAGTCGGCGTAGGCGAGAACCGCACGCTCCAGCTCGTCGAAGAGGTCGGAGACCTCCCAGTGGCTGATGGCGGCGATCTTCTCCTCGGCGATCCCGGCGGCCCTGCAGGACTTGCAGTGCTGCGAGTAGACGAACTGGCTTCCGACCGAGTACCCGACTCTGGTCTGCGCAAGCTCGCGCAGTGCAGGGGAGAGGTGGTCAGCGGTCTTTTGATACAACGAGAATCCGGCCACCGCGTGGCGGAACACGACCGGCGACAGCGCGAACACACCCCACCAGTTCCCCGGGGTGCCGGTCGCCGTCCCAGGATGCGACACGGGGTCCCTGCCGACACCGAAAAGCCGGTCGTAGGCAGCGAGCACAACTTCGTCTCGGACTGCAGATCTGGGTACCTGGGCAAGCCGGGGCATAGCGCGTCCTCTCTCGTCGGATTGACTGCACGTTCGCACCATTCTTCAAGAGGCGCAAGGTTTTCCCCAAAGGACCGAAAAGGTGCGTCCTATCCGACCTCAGCAACCTTCGTGTCAAGCCGGTGGGTGCTCGTCCCGAAACTTAAACCAATGTCGAGCACCAGGGGCGCCGGAGTCGAATAGTGGACGCAACTCTCCCTGCGTCGCCGGCCGACAGCCGGCGTACCTTCGTACTGCTCGGCCGGATGCCCATATTCGACAGGCAACTAGAAGTAATCGGCTACGAACTCGCGTGCGCGACCGCTAACGACGATGCCGACTCGACGGAGTCGACTCGCAACGCCGAGGCGGTCGAAAGCCTCTCCACGTCGCGCATGGAAACCCTCCTAACCGAAACGGACGGAGTTGACTGCCTGGTTGGCTCCAAGCGAGCCTGGCTCACGATCCGCCACCACGGCAGCGACGACCGCAGCGACGGCGAACCTCCGTTGTCGCTGACCCCGAATCGCTGCGTATTAAGAGTTCTCCGGGAAGGCGAACGCTCCGGCGGCGGCGAACGCTCCGGCCGGAAGGGCGACGAGCAAGACATTCGCGGCCTGGGGGAATCGCTTCGCAAACGCGGCTACCCGCTCGCAGTCAGTGCCTGGTCCGAGGAGGCGAGATTTCTCGACGACCTGGCCTCGTTTACACTCGTGGACCCCGACCTGCAAAACGACAAGCTCGGGGAATGCCTCGATTTGATCAACGACCCCCGCCGGGGAGCCGTGATGGCCGGCGTCAGGTCGCTGCAGCAGGTGCTCGAATGGTCCCGCGCCGGAGCGACGCTGTTCCAAGGACACGTGTTGTCCAAGCCGACCGGCGAACCCGCCGATGCGATCTCGCCGGGACGTCTCGCCTGCGTCGAGCTGATCAGCCGGCTACGGGACCCCGACACCACCCCGAAAGACCTCGCGCGGATACTTTCCGGAGACGTCTCCCTGTCGTATCGGGTACTTCACGTTTCGAGCCTCGGAGCATCGAGCGGGCTGCGCCGGCCGGTCAGGTCCATCGAGGAAGCCGTCGTGCTCCTCGGAAGAGACCGTCTTTCGTCGTGGGCTACCTTTATGACTCTCGCCGACATGTCCCCTCACGCGAACGAGCAGGTCACGATCGCCCTCGTCAGGGCACGGATGTGTGAGCTGCTCGCCACTTCAGTCGAACCTTCGCTAGCCGACGAAGCCTTCACCGCGGGACTCATTTCTGGCATAGCACTGATCGTAGGAGGGCCGCCCTCACAGCTCGTCGCGAGAATGAGCGTCACAGACGACATCGCGGACGCTGTCCTCGAACACCGCGGAGTGCTCGGCTCGATACTCGTCGACGTTTGCGAGTGGGAGGTCGCCACTAACCTGCCAGCGCTCCGGTCCGGGATTGGTCACACACAAGTCGGAAGTCACTACCTGGCAGCGCTCGGGTGGGCATCACAGCTAGCTGGCACCGTGCAATCTGCCGCGGCCTAGACGGGGCACCATCCGGGCTCAGCCGGCATTCGAGGGCTGGCCGCCGAGCGCCACGAGCTGCGATCGCGTCGGTTCGCTGCAACAAAACCAGGGTTCGCTAAGACGCGGTCGATCCCCCACCGCGCCCTTCGAAAGCGAGCCGACAACCGGGCGGCTCGAAATGTCACCAGCGGCGGCACGGATCGCTCCGTCGATTCGTTCGAACGTCTCGCGCGGCAGATCACCGAGCCCGGACTCCACGATACCGGCGACAGTCGTCTGGAGCTCGTCGATTGTCGGATCAGGGTGGGCCCAACTCCAACCGATCACCGCTGGGTCGTACCCGCTAACGTGTGGCTGGATCGCCTCGTGGGCCAGCAGGAGGGATCCTTCGGGGACTAGCAGCCTGATGCTGTACTGGACAGGGTCGACGTTGTCGACGAGGTCGTGGGCTAGCACGAAGTTGAGAAGGTCGACCAGATCTTGCAGCGTCGTCCAAGGGGTAAAAGGCAGCCAGGACGGCCGTATCTCTATCCCGTACTCACGCAACGCCTTGACCGCGCTCGAGGCTTCACTTGACGTGTGCCCCTTGTCCAATATCCTAAGTATCCTGTCGTTCGTCGATTCGAACGCCGACACGACAAACGCGCATCGCGCGTCGGCGAGCAAGCCGAGCATGCCTCGGTGACGGAGAATGTGCTCGACTTTGATAGTGACATCGACACTGACATCAGGATGACGGCCGGCAAACGCCGTAAGCACGCGCGTCGAGTGTCGAGGCGAGTTGAAGAAATCCGGGTCTGCGAAATTAATGTGCCGGGCTCCGTTGGCGACGAGCGCTTCGATGTCCGCAAGAACTTTCTCCGCTTCGACAGGGCGAACCCGGCCGTTATAGACGACGGGGACCGGGCAGTGACGGCAACGGTGAGAGCATCCCCGGCTTGCGGCTACGGAGCCGACGAGGCGTTCCTCGCCGCCCGCGCTGAGCCGGGTGTAAGCGTCGAGGGGAGCCAGGCCCGTCCGGTCTGGTGTCGGGTTGCTCCGACGCGCCAAGGCCACGCGGGGTCCCGCCGGACCTCCGCCTGCCCACGAGGTTAAACCCGCCTCGTACTCGCCGGCGATGGCGGCGTCCGATGGAGATCCGACCGGGAGGCTTTCGGCGGTCGCTGCGTAGAGACCGAAGTAGCACAGCGGTATCGCCGGCTTGTACCGGCGGATCACCTGTCCCGCTTCGAGGGCGAGACGCATGGCCGTGTACATGGGTACCGACAGGGCGGCTCGCTGCGCCCAGTCGATGTCGGCGGGATCGATCGGCTTGACTGCGACATCGGCGCAGCGCACCTCGTGGCCTGCCCCCCGGAGGGCCGCTGCGGCGCCGGCGACGGACAAAGGCTGATGTCCAAGCTCGTAGGTGGATACGAGGAGAACTCTCACCCGGGGATTCTACCGACGCACAACCATTGACGAGGAACGCCGAGGATCTAGCCACTCACCTCGCATAGCGTGGGGCATTGCTTCTTGAAGGGCGCCAAACTGCTCGAACGTCATCCGGATCTGGAATGGATCTCCCCAAGCTGATTGAACGAGATGCTGTCGTAGAAAGCGGCGCGGCCGACGACTTTCCCGTCCGTGACAGTCGTGATCCAGACGTAGATGTTCTGGTAGGTCGTGTCGAGAAGACCTGTCGGCTGTAGATGGCCACAATGGACCGCCCGGATACGACGAGGATGAAAACCGATAGCACCCGCGACGATGAGGCCGCTGTAGATCGCAGCGCCGGTTACGTGACTAGAAGCGAGCTACTCGATGGCGTCGGTCCCAACCGCAGCGTACGAGAACGTGAACGCCCAGAATCCCGGGCCGACCGATAACCGGGCATAGACGGGGATCAACCCGATCCTTACGACCACCACCAACACGCTGTATCCGGCCAACGCGTACGCGACGGGGCTCCGGGCACCGCCTGAAAGGGTATCACCCAACGACAGCCGGGCATTTTCAGGCAAGGTCGTTGGAAAAAGACGAGCCCTTAGCGAACGTCCTCCTCCGACTCCGGCGGGGCGTTCATCTGGGCCGCGAAAAGGAGCCCTTGGAGGTCCTCCTCGCACGGTCCGCAGGCGACGAGATGGGCGGCGACCCCCGGGTAGCGGCGGGCTGCCTCGTCTCCACCCACGTCGAGTATCAGATCGACGTACACGTGTAGGAGTCGTAGAGCTTCGTCGCACCCGACGTCGCGGGGATCAGTGCGTAAGAAGCGGTCAAGCTCGTCCCAGCCAGTCACGGTAGTCCCACGCCCTCGTCGCTGTCGAGCCCTCCGGTCGGCGCCGTGCTCTTCAGGTACCCGTTGGCGACAAGCTCGGCCCGCAACTTACGGCGAGCGTCGAACATCGTCTTGTAGACGGCGTTGCGGCTTGAGCCCAACTTGCAGATGAGCGCGTCGAGCGGCACCCCGTCGACGACCAGCGCAACGAACACCCGCCGCTGGTGATCGGTGAGCTTGCCGATCACGGCTCGGCGCAGCGCACTGATCAACTCCATCTGGGCGGCGTGGTCATCCGGACTGATCCCGAAACGGTCCGGGAGCCGGTCCCAGTCGCTGTCCTCGAGCGCAAGACCGGGTCGCCGCCAGAAGTGCCGTCCGAGCTTGGTGGATACCTCGAAGATAACGAACTTGTAAGCCCAGGTGGTGAACCGGCTCTCCCCTCGGAACTCGTCAAGTTTGGCGAGCACGGCGACCATAGCATCGTGGGCTGCCTGGTGGGCTAGATCCTCCAGCTCGGGGCCAACGAAACGATGCCGGCCTCGCCGCCGTTCGAGTTCGGTGTGGGCCGCCCGCAACATCATCCGGTGCAGCTCGGCGAGCGCTTCGGGGCGGTGGCGGCTGTCCTGGGCGAGGCTCTCCAGCCACCGGCGCGTGTCGGGGTCCATCAGACGGCCACCGGGCCGTGCGCGGCAGCGAAGCGCTCGCGGTCCGAGCGGCTCGGGTATGGACCGGGGAGTGCCATGAACAGCCCGATCCTAGGGACTCACGTAGGTAATTTGGCCCCGCGGGTAAGACAGTGGGATCCGGATGCCACTAACGTCGTTGTGAGAGTTTCCGATCAGTCCTATCGAGGACTCAATGTGCTGGTTTCCAGTGGTGGCCGGGGCATTGGCGGCACCGGCTTCGGGTTGCTGGCAGATCTGGGGGCTCCCGAACGGCTGCGCGCGGCCTTGCGGTCCCCGGAGCGGGCACACCTGGGACCCGGCCGATCCTCTCACCTAGCCCTGCGCCCCAACCCGCCTCTACCACCCGAAGGAGAGCCCACGATGTCATGGCTCAGCCCAGGCGACCTCTTCCCCGCCCTCACCGTTCTCCGAGCCGGAGACGGATCGATCAGCCTTCCCCGCGACCTGGCCGGCAGCTTCGGCATCGTGGTGTTCTACCGGGGCAGCTGGTGCCCTTACTGCAACGCCCAACTCCGAGGCTTCCAGCGGGCCACTGACAGCCTGACCAAAGTCGGCGCCAAGGTGGTGGCCTTGTCGGTCGACGACGAGGCCACCACCGCCGAGCTGATCGCAAAGCACGGCCTCACCTTCCCGGTGGGCCACAGCGCCGACGCCAAGGCGATCTCCGAAAAGACTGGTGCGTTCGTCGACCCCGACGGCGGGTTCTTGCAATCCACCGGGTTCATCCTCGACCCGACCGGCCACGTCGTCATAAGCGTCTACTCCTCCGGAGCGATCGGCCGGCTCGTGCCCGAAGACGCCGTCGGCATGCTCCGCTACCTCCGCCAGCACACCCCAGCATCTTGAACCAAGGCAGTCCCAACAAACCCAAGCCCCCTCTAGGAGCAGCTTTCAAAGGGCCTTTCGCCGTCGTCCAATCGGCGCCGGCAATCAAGGGCTCATCGGAGCGCACTCACCTGATCCGTCAAAGGAGAACCACAATGCACAAGACACTTCGTCGATCGTTCGCCACGGGCACCGTAGCGGCGCTCGCCATGCTCGGCACCGCCACCAGCGCCAGCGCCCAAGGCGCCCCTGCGACCAACCTAGGCCCCCCTATCGGCCCGTCCGGAGCTCCGGGACGTGGTCGGGCCGTGTTCGTCCAGACCGACAACCCGACCGGCAACGCGATCGACGTCTTCTCCGAGCACCACGACGGGCGACTGTCGCTTCGCCAAGTGGCGCCCACCGGCGGCCTCGGCGGCAAGGCCACCAGCTCAGTGGTCGACCATCTCGCCTCGCAAAGCTCGCTCGTCTACGACCCCACCAGCCGGCTCCTCTTCGCCGTGAATGCCGGCAGCAACACCCTCTCGGTGCTCTCGACACGGGGACGCCAACTGCGGCTGCTCCAGGTGATCAGTTCCGGCGGGGCGTTTCCCGACAGTGTCGCCGTTCACGGCAGGCTCGTCTACGTCCTCGACGCCGGCGGTTCCGGGACCGTCACCGGCTACCGGGTCGTCCGCCAGCGGCTCATCCCACTGCCAGGATCGGCTCGCAGCCTCGGCCTGTCCAATACCACACCGCCGTTCTTCCTCGACTCGCCCGGCCAGGTCGGCTTCAGCGCGGACGGCTCCAAGCTGATCGTCACCACCAAGGCAAGCACCGACTCCCTCGACCTGTTCGCCGTGAACGGCCTCGGTTGGTTGTCGGCCACGCCGACGGTCACGGCCGACCCCGGTAACGTGCCGTTCGCGTTCGCCGAAAGCCCATCGGGACAGCTGGTCGTGGCCGAGCCAGGCCCGAGTGCCGTGCACACCTACGGCTTCTCGGCCGCCGGAGCGCTGACCAGTCTGAGCGGCTCGGTCCCTGACGGGCAGAAGGCGGCCTGCTGGATCACCGAAGCCCGCGGCTATTATTACGTCGCCAACGCTGGGAGCAACGACGTCAGCGCCTACACCGTCAGCCCGAACGGCACCCCTGCGCTGGTCGGCTCTACTGGCGTCGCCGCAACGACCGACGCCGGGTCGATCGACCTTGCCGCCTCCAGCAACGGGCGCAACCTCTACGTCGAGGCCGGCGCCGCCGGCGCAGTCGACGAGTTCCACGTAAACGCCGATGGGTCGCTGAGTGACCTCGGCAGCGTCGCCGGCCTTGGCGCAGGGATCGAGGGCATCGCTACCAGCTGACGGCGGCACCCCCAACACTCCGGCGCAAACAAACAACCGCCGCGTGGCCCCAGCACAGTCCGGACCGCGGGCGGCACCTTCTCGCCAGCTTCACCTTTCCATCGGAACAAAGAGAGAAGATACACATGACGACATATCGCACAGTTGAGGTCGAGGGTATCGAGATCTTTTATCGGGAAGCGGGCCCCGCCTCTGCGCCGACCATCCTCTTCCTGCACGGCTTTCCGTCCTCCTCGCGCATGTGGGAACCACTCCTTACCCGGCTGGGGGACGCCTTCCACTTGGTCGCGCCGGACTACCCCGGCTTCGGGCACAGCGACACACCAGACCCCGCTGTCTTCGCCTACACCTTCGATCGCCTCGCCGAGATCATCGACGGCTTCGCCGGCAAGCTCGGACTCACGCGCTACGTCCTATTCCTGCAGGACTACGGCGGTCCGATCGGGTTCAGGCTGGCCCTCTCCCACCCCGACCGGGTCCAAGCGCTGATCGTGCAGAACGCCGTCGCCCACGAAGACGGGCTGGGGCCGCTGTGGGAGACCCGCCGCAAGTTCTGGGCGCACCGCTCCGAGCACGAGACGGCGCTACGCGAGAACTTCTTCTCGCCCGCCGCTACTCGCCTGCGTCACGTCGGAACGAGCCCCACGCCAGAGAACTACGACCCGGACCACTGGAGCGATGAGCTGGCGTTCCTGCGGCGCCCGGGTCAAGCTGACATCCAGACAGACCTGTTCTTCGATTACCAGACGAACGTCGCCAGCTACCCCGCATGGCAGGAATGGCTCCGAGCTCAACAACCGCCCCTGCTCGTGACCTGGGGACGTTACGATCCGTCCTTCGCGGCAGCGGAGGCCGCCGCATACAAGCGCGACGTGCCCAGCGCCGAGGTGCACCTCCTCGATGCCGGCCACTTCGCCCTCGAAGAACACGCCGACCAGATCGCAGATCTCACGCGCACTTTCCTCGTTAAGAAGCTCGGATGCTCCCCGGGGGCATAGTCTGCAACTGGAGCGGGCCCGACCAGCGGCAAGCGATGCTGAGCGACCACTACGCTCGACGAGCTGCCCGAAGGCCACGATCAGGTAGACGGAAGCCGCCCTACCGCTACTTTTCGTTCCGATCCTGTTCAGACGCCGAACCCGGAGCGTCAACGCGGGCTTGGAGCGGGAGGGGTTGCCGGCCCAATCCGGGCCTGGGCACGGTGACGTGTCGTCAAGCCGAACCGCCGGGCCCGCCGCCCAGGTGTGGGCGCCACCGCCTCGAGCACAACACCCTGCCCTCTGGGGGCGGTGGTCCGTGCATCAGCGGGCGTGACGCTGGCGGTGGTTGCGTGCCTTGGCTCGGTTTCCGCACAGTGCCATCGAGCACCAGCGTCGCCGGTGGGCCTTGGTTCGGTCGTAGAACCACATCGTGCAGTCCATTCCCTCGCACTGGCGGACGAGGTGGCGGTCGCTCCCGGCAAGCAGCTCCGCTGCGGCGGCCACTGGCGGGATGAGAAGCTGGCTGGCCTCCGTCCAGTGGCGATGTTGATGCAGGGCCAGGATCCCGTCACCGCCCTCGCGGAGCTGAAGGTATCGCCGGTCCGGCTCAAGAGTCGCGTTCAGGCGTTGCGCGACCTCTGCGGGTATGCAGCCGGCCTCGTGCGTGCTCCAGGCGGCGATAATGGGCCGTAGCCACTCCCGAGTGGCTACGGCCTCGGCGGCTACGTCGTTCAGCTCCGCTGTGTCGAAGCGCTCCCTGATGATGCTCGTGTCCGCACAGCTGATCAATCCGGCCAGCACCAGCCACGTCAAGTAGGACGCGCCGTCCCTGAGCAGTTCAATCCGGACCGAGCCCAACGCTGCGGTGCTGTTCACGAAGTCCAAAGCCGGGTGGTCTCCCAGCCCGATCAGGTCTGTCGGCCCCGTACGAACCTCCGTCCGCTATCTGTCGATTTCTTTCTCGACAGGTTATCACCCGTCCGGTGTTGTAACCTATATACTAATATTTTACAAGTTACTCCATAGCCAGGAAGACAGGTCGCCGATGACCAAACTGCTGCACGTCTCCGCAAGCCCAAGGGGCCCATCAAGCGACGGCCTCACCCTCACGGACGCGTTCCTCGACAGGTATCGCTTCACCGACGTGACGGAGATCCACGGGCAACCGACCGTGCCGACCGCGACCCGCGACGCCGACTAGGCGGCAGCCTTGCAACGCGCCGCCGACGCGGTCAGCCGCTTCTGACCCCGCCTACCCAAGCCAACAACACCGAAAGGAACACCTGAATGTCAGCCATCCGCCACTACTACGTCGAGATCGACAGCCTCAAGGTCTTCGTGCGCGAAGCCGGAGACGCAGCCCGCCCGACACTTGTGCTGCTGCCCGGTTACCCGTCGAGCACCCGCTCCTACATCCGACTGATCGACCGGCTATCACCCAACTGGCACACAGTTGCGATCGACTACCCCGGTTTCGGTAGCTCCGACCCGCTGCCCGAGTCGCCGACCTTCGACCGCTTGGCCGAGATCACCGGCAAGGCGATCGACGAGCTCGGGATCGGCGACTACGCGATCTACATGTTCGACTTCGGTGCCCCCGTAGGGTTTCGCATCGCTTTGAAGCACGACCAGCGGGTCCGGGGGATCGTCACCCAGAACGGCAACGCCTACGTCGATGGGTTCGGACCGGCTGTCTCAGCGCTGAGTGACTGGTGGCAGGACCGCGCCGCTGGGCAGGCCACGGTCGACGGGTTCGTCGCTCTGGCCGGCACCCAGATGCAGTGGCAGGCCGGCGCGCGCAACGCAGAGCACATCGACCCAGAGCAGGCGCTCGCCGACCAGCTCGTGCTCGACCTGCCAGGGCGCGCTGACTACATGAAGGCGCTTCTCTGGGACTACCAGAACAACCCGCCGCGCTACCCCGACTGGCAGGCCTGGCTGCGTCGCCGGCAGCCCAAACTGCTCGCCGCGTGGGGCAAGAACGACCCGTTCTTCATCGCTGCCGGCGCCGAGGCATACCGCAAGGACGTACCCGACGCCAACGTCGTGCTGTTCGACACAGGCCACTTCGCCCTCGAGGAAAAAGTGGACCTTATCGCCGGACTAACTGACAGCCTCCTCCGGGATGCCTTCGCCAACTGACGAGCCAACCAGACAGCCCGTCCAGCAGAAGACACGCTGACGGGCAATGCAGGTTGCGTTGACCAGGGGCAGCCATGGCCAACGCAACCTGTGACCCTTTGCCTTCTTCGGTCGCCAGGGGAAGGACGACCTCGATCTCTCGAGGGTTTACGTCCGCCAGGCCCCACGGTGCGAGCGCTGCGTCACCGGCGACGACTCCCTCGGATCCGCCGAGCGAGCGTCAGGCACCGATGACGACTTCGAGCGTTGCTTGCGCTGCTCGAAGCGATGCCTCTACCTGAGCCGGGCGCTCCCCGCGGGCGAAGACGAAACCGAGGTAGCGGTCACCTTCGGGCAAGGGCACGACGCGACGGCCGATCGGGATCGTGATCTCAAGTCCCGTGACACCCTCGACGCGGCGTGCCTCGGCCAACCCCGAGACGCTTCTCAGCACACCTTCGGATCGGATCGGAAGCATCATCACACCGGACGCCCCTTTTTCCCTCGACAACCCGCCTATCCCTGCGCCGGTCGCGTGGCGCAGGATCAGCTCTTCGAGGCTGATGCCCGCCCCGAAGCGAAGCGCACGCGAGCAGAGTCCCCCTATCGAGCGCGCCGCGACCTCCAGAATTCGAACGTCGCCATCGACTCCGATGCGGATCTCGGCGTGGAGGGGCCCCTCACGCAGCCCGATCACAGCCGCCGCGTCGCCGACCAGCCGCTCGATCGCAGCCAGCAGGTGCGCGGGGTGTCGCGACGGGGTCACGTAGATCGTTTCCTCAAAATACGGGCCGTCGAGAGGGTCTGGCTTGTCGAACACCGCCAGGATCTTGAGGGTGCCAGCCACGAGGATCCCTTCGACAGCGACCTCGTCGCCGGGGACGAACCTCTCGACGAGCAGCGCTTCGTCGCCGACTAGGTCCCTGACCCTCTTGGCGGCGGTTGCAACGCCGGCCGGGTCGTCCGCCCGTATGACGCCTTGGCTCGCAGAGCGCGACACCGGCTTGACCACACATGGGTAACCGACCTCGGATGCGGCGACGCTCGGATCGACCCCTGCTCTTACGAGTACGAAGTCAGGCTGGGGTATCGACGCCGCTGCGAGCAGCGCGCGCATCTGGGATTTGTCTCTCGTGGCCCGGACGGCCTCCGGCGGGTTGTGGGGCAGACCGAGCCGCTCGGAGGCTTTCGACGCTGCCACGATGCCTCGATCGTCGACAGCGAGCACCGCGTCGAGGCGCGAGCGAGAATGAAGGGAACATATGGCTTCGACCGCCGATTCGAGATCGTCGATCGGCACGACGACCGACGTGTCGCCCATCATCGCGGCCATCGCTTGGGCGTGCTCCGAACCTACGACCACCTCGACTCCGAGGCTTTTCGCTGCGGCCATGAAGTCCGCGGCCCGGTAGGTCGCCGTCGGCAGCAGCAGAAGAATCCGGCTCATACGCATAGGATGGCCTACGCCGACCAGAGATGGGCACTATATGACCGACAACAAGCCTGACGAGCCGAGCGAGAGCACCGCATCGACCGAGGTACCCACGGAGTCCTCTGAGACCCAGGTGCTAGAGGTGAGCAGGGCCGCCCTACGGAAAATCCTCCAACTACGAGCCGAGGAAGCCGATGCCGCATCCCTGGCGTTGTGGGTGCAGATAAGCGGGGTCAACGGCGCCGCGTACAGCTACGAGATGTTCTTCCAGGCTGCAAGCGACGCTGCACCCGACGACTGGACCTCCAGCCAAGGGGAGCTGAGCGTCGTGGTGCCCGCCTCGAGCATCGCCCAGATGACAGGATCCGTGCTCGACACGAACAAGGACCTTCTCGCCGGCGGGATGGTCATCCGCAACCCGAACACGCCCCCCTCCCCACGAAGCCCGCTGATGGACGGCCCGATGCCGGATCTGAGCGGCGACGTCGCTCAGCGCGTCGTCCAGGTTCTCGACGCCCAGATCAATCCCGCTATCGCCAGCCACGGCGGCAGGGCGGACCTGGTAGCGGTCGAGGATGACGTCGCCTACCTTCGCTTGAGCGGCGGCTGCGCCGGATGCGGCATGGCGGCGGTGACTTTGAGTCAGGGGATCGAAGTGGCGATCAAGCAGTCCGTGCCCGAGATCGCCCGGGTTGTCGACGTCACCGACCATGCGTCCGGCACGAACCCCTACTACGAGCCAGCCAAGAAATAGACCCGCACGGCACGGCGCGCGCGCACCGCAAAACCAACGGCAACATTGCAGTCGGCGTCGACGTGGCGGAGGCGCGCAAAGGATTCGACCTCGTGGCGTTGGACGACCGGCGCAGGATCGTGTGCAGCCGCGGGGGTCTGTCCGAGACGGACGCGGTCCGGCTGGTGGCCGAAGATATTCGTCCTGGCGTCGTGTGCATCGACTCGCCACCGGGTTGGGCCCATTCCGGTAGGAGTCGCGCCGCGGAGCGTGAGCTCGCCGCGCTCGGGTTCCCGGCGTTCCCGGTGGGCGCCGACCCAGGCGACCACCCGTTCTATCGTTGGATGCGCGCTGGGATGGGCCTCTACCAGGGCCTCGCAGACACCTATCCCCGCTACCGGAGCGGGGCCCTGCGCGACACGGCCTTCGAGGTCTACCCGCACGCCTCGGCGCAACGCCTGGCCGGCCGCCGACGTCCGGCGGGTACGACCAAGACAACGTTCCGACGCGATGCTCTCGCCGCGCACGGCGTCGACGAAGCCCAGCTCACCAACCTCGATCGCGTCGACGCTGCTCTGTGCGCCTTGACAGGCTTGCTCGCTCTGCACGGCTGCTTTGAGATGGTCGGGGATCCGCTCGACGGTGTCGTCGTGCTTCCCGAACTGAGCCGCTAATGTCCGAGTCAACATTCCCCGACCTTCAAGGAGAGTCCATGTCGAATCGATCCGGCGACTCAACGACGACTGGCCGGGGCGCGTGAGTCCCGTCTCGCCTTCGAGCGCCCGCCGCACGTACATGAGCGCCGAGACCATTCACGGGATGATCTACTTCAGCCCGCACGCCCGCGCCGCGTACGCGGAGATAGGCATCACCGACCAGCGGATGGGTTACTTCGGCTCGCGTTCCGCGGCCATGGGACCGGTCCCGGCGGAAGTGACCATCGCGACTTTCTTCAACTTCCATCCTCGTGCCGTCAGGAGAGTAATCCCCCAAGCGTGGGAGATAGCCTCCCCCGAGTCGATCCTCGGCGCCCGCTTGGAGGCGGTCGACCGGACACTGCGCCAGGCTTGGGGCGACAACGTCGACGGCCCTGAGGTAGCCGAGGCCGCCGACCTGGCGCGAAGCGCAGCCGAGAGAGCCGCGACCCGTCCGGAGGGACGCCCTTTGTTCGCCGGCCACGCCAGCCTCGCCTGGGCCGGCGAGGCGCATCTGGTGCTATGGCAAGCGCAGACACTGCTTCGCGAGTACCGAGGCGACGGCCACGTCGCATTGCTCATGAGCGAAGGGCTCGACGGCGTGGAAGCGCTTATCGTCCACGCCGCAACCGGTGACGTTCCTGGTGCCACCCTGCAGGCCATGAGAGAGTGGAACGACGACGAATGGGCGGACGGCGTAAAGCGGGTGGCGTCCCGAGGCTGGCTCGAAGCCGGAGAGGAGCTCGCCCTGAGCCCGTCGGGCTGGGAGCACCGCCGGTCGGTCGAGGATCGCACGGACGCGCTCGCCGCTTTTCCCTATGAGGCTATCGGCGAGGACGGATGCGCACGCCTGCGGGCGTTGGCTGTGCCGCTGTCCAAGGAGATCGTCTCGGGCGACGTGGGGTTTCCGCCGATGCTCGCCGCGCGCCTCGCCAAAGTCGGCTGAGCGTCACCTGCTGCGCAGCCGCATCCACCTCGGAAGCGCTTCAGCGTCGATGGACTGACACCGCGTACGCTGATCCCTCGTCGAAAGCCCCCCGGTCCCAGGAGGACCAGCGCTCCGCGAGGCGCAATCCACTCTGCGAGCAGGCAAGATCAAAGTCGGACAGCTCGTATCTCCCGTAACCGTGACGGCCGTCGAGGCCGAACCCGGCGATCATCACCCCTGCGGTCTCGACGTGCGCAGCACACGATGCCACCAGGGCCGCGCGACGCGACGGTTCGCAGAAGAGCGGAACGTTACCTGCCAGGACAACCACGTCGAAGCGCCGGCCTAGATCCAACGAGGCAAGGTCGGCCTGCACCCAGTTGATGCCGGCGCCGAGCCCTCTAGCTTTGTCGATCATGGACGCGTTGACGTCGACGCCGACGACCTCGATGCCGTGCTTAGCCAACTCAATCGACACTCGCCCGGTTCCGCAGCCAGCGTCGAGAACGCTCGCCGGCGCGAACGACATAACTAGGCGAGCTTCGCCGTGCATGTCCATTCCCGTACGGGTGAGCGCATCGAAGCGTGCCTGGTAGGCCTCGCCGTCAAAATCGGACCCTGATATCTCGGTCATGAAATTGAATCCTTGCACGTCGCCTCCGACTCCGTTCCCAGTTCGACGTGTGATACACATGCCGACCCTTGATATCTTGAGCTGTCTATGACAGAAACAGAGCAACGCTACGCTCGGGTAGGCAGCGGGTTCGCTTCCCGATTGGCCGGAGTCGGTCCCGAACGGTGGACGGCCCCCACACCGTGCAGCGACTGGGACGTACGGTCGCTCGTGGCGCACGTCGTCACGACACACTGGCGAATCGAAGGGACGGCCGGGCGCGAAGCGGACACGTCCGGTGACCTGGTCGCACAGTGGCAAGAAGCAAGCGTTGCGGTGTCCGACGCTCTCGCCGACCCTGAGCGCGCCTCCGCGATCCGCGGCGGCATGTTCGGTGAGCAAACGTTCGAGTCGGTCGTGAGCCGCCTGCTCTGCAGCGACACTCTCTACCACACGTGGGATCTCGCCCGGGCGACAGGGCAGGACGAGGAGCTCGACCAGGATGCCGTCGAGAAGTCCTTGGCGTTTCTAACACCGATGGACGAGGCGATCCGACGTCCCGGCGGGTTCGCCCCGAAGGTCGAGCCCAGCGCGGACGCCACCCTGCAGACGCGCTGGCTCAACTTCGGCGGCCGCTCGGCCTAACCCGGCCCGCTCTGGCCATCCTGGGTCACAGGGCGCCTAGGCGTGGGGTCCGGTTAAAGGCGCCTCAGGCGACGACGGCCACGTCGAGGCTTTCGGCAAGCTCGTCGATCGACGTCCCGAATGTTTCCTTGACGCTGATGCCGTCGGGCGTCAGGTGGAACACCGCCCGCTCGGTGTAGACACGGCTCACACAGCCCACTCCCGTGAGCGGGTAGGTGCACTTCGGCACGAGTTTCGGGGTGCCGTCCTTGGTGAACAGGGTCATCATCACGAAGACCTCCTTCGCTCCGGCGGCCAGGTCCATCGCGCCACCGACCGCGGGGATCGCGCCGGGTTCGCCGGTATGCCAGTTTGCCAGGTCCCCGCCAGCAGAGACCTGGAATGCACCCATGACGCAGATATCGAGGTGGCCTCCGCGCATGATCGCGAACGAGTCCGCGTGGTGAAAGTAGGCCGCGCCGGGCAGCTCGGTTACCGCGATCTTGCCAGCGTTGACCAGGTCCGGGTCGACTTCGTCGCCTTCGGCCTGCGGGCCCATCCCCAACATTCCGTTCTCGGTGTGAAGGACGACATGCTGGTCGGCTGTCAGGTAGTCGCTTACGAGGGTTGGCTGGCCGATCCCGAGGTTGACATAAGAGCCGGCGGGGATGTCGCGGGCGACCATCTGCGCCATCTCCGAGCGGGTGAGGTAGGCACTCATGCCGACGCCCCAAGGCTCTCTTTGACACTGCGGCGCTCCGCCACGACGACGCGGTCAACGAAGATGCCGGGCGTGACGACAATTTCCGGATCGAGCGAGCCGATCGCCACGATCCGGTCCACTTCTACGATGGTCGTAGTCGCCGCTGTAGCCATCACCGGCCCGAAGTTCCGGCCGGTCTTGCGGTAGACGAGGTTGCCCATCCCGTCGGCCAGGTGCGCCCGGATTAGTGCGACGTCGCCATGGATCGGGTACTCGAGGACGTACTGCCTACCTTCAATGGTACGGACCTCCTTTCCGGCGGCGAGCGGCGTGCCGGCACCCGTCGGAGTGTAGAAAGCCCCGATCCCCGCCCCGCCGGCCCGGATGCGCTCCGCCAGAGTGCCCTGGGGTACGAGCTCCAGTTCGATCTTCCCGGACCGGTACAGCCCGTCGAAGATCCACGAGTCGACCTGGCGGGGATAGGAGCAGATTATCTTCCTCACCCGCCCGGCACCGAGGAGTGCAGCGAGGCCCGTGTCGCCGTTGCCGGCGTTGTTGTTGACGACGGTCAGATCCCCGGCGTCGCAGCGCAGCAGCGCATCTACGAGAGCGAAAGGAAGTCCGGCTTCGCCGAAACCTCCGATCAGCACCGTCGAGCCGTCTTTGAGGTCGCTAACAGCTGCGTCAGGATCAGTTGGCAGTTCGATCATTCGAGATTCTCCAATACCATGGCCAGTCCCTGGCCTACACCTATGCAGATAGCGGCGACACCGAAGCGTTCTCGTCGTTCGCGAAGCACCGCCGCGAGTGTACCCAGGATGCGTCCGCCTGACGCGCCGAGCGGATGACCGATTGCTATCGCGCCACCCCGCGTGTTGACTATGTCAGCATCGATCGGCCAGGCGTCAATGCACGCGAGGGACTGGACGGCGAACGCTTCGTTCAGCTCGACCGCTCCGATCTCGCTCCAGCCGATTCCTGCGCGCGCCAACGCCCGCTCGGCGGCCGCGACGGGGGCGTAACCAAACGACTGGGGCTCGAGGGCAACCGCAGCGCGCCCGGCGATGCGCGCGAGCGGTTCGGCGTCGACTGCGCCTTCGCCGGCGATTAGCACAGCAGACGCGCCGTCGCTCAGCGGGGACGCGTTCCCGGCGGTGATCGTGCCCGACGGACGAAACGACGGGGTGAGCTTTGCGAGCGACTCCACGCTACTGTCAGGCCGTATGCCTTCATCGCGGGTAAGCCCTGCCACGGGAACAGTTATCGCATCGTAGAACCCGTCGTCCCAAGCTCGGGCAGCCAGCTTGTGCGACCGAGCGGCGAACTCGTCCTGCCTCTGTCTCGAAATGGCGAAACGCTCCTGCAGTTGCTCGTTTGCCTCGCCGAGCGATACAGTCCACTCCTGCGGCATCGACGGGTTGATAAGTCTCCAGCCGAGGGTCGTCGACACTAGGGTCTCGTTCCCTGCAGGGAAGCCCTTCGCGGGCTTAGCAAGCACCCACGGGGCGCGAGTCATGGACTCGACTCCGCCGGCGATCACTGCCTTCGCGTCGCCGGTCTCCACCATCCGCGACGCGATCATCGCTGCGTCAAGGCTGGAGCCGCACAACCTGTTGACCGTTACGCCGGGGACGCTGACAGGAAGCCCCGCGAGCAGGGCTGACATGCGGCCGACGTTGCGATTGTCCTCTCCTGCCCCGTTCGCGTTGCCGAACACGACGTCGTCGATGCTTGCCGGGTCAATACCGGGAAACTTGGCAAGGAGCGCCCTAATGACCGTCGCAGCGAGATCGTCAGGCCTGACTGCGGCGAGCGCGCCGGCGAACCTGCCAAACGGCGTGCGAACCGAGCCATAGAGAAACGCTTTCAACGTGACGCCAATCGAGGCGCTTGGAACCTACGATCAGTCACTTGAATTGTCGAATCGCAGAAACACGGTCTCGTCGGCTCCCTGCAACTTGATGTCGAAGGTGAGGCTCGCACCTTCTTCGAGCGCCACGAGTGTCCGTCGCCGGTTTTCAGGCAGCGACGACAGCAGCCCGTCCGGGGGATACCCGGGGAGGTAGGCGCGGGTGAAGAGGCGGTGCAGCAGGCCGCGGGCGAACACGGTGACAGCGATGAACGGCGCTTCGCCTCCCGGTCGCAGTGTCGAAAACGAGTACCGGCCGGAGTTGTCCGTTGCGGCCCGCCCCCACCCGGTGAAGGTGAAGCCGTCCCTGCGAAGCGAACCCGCCCTCGCCGCGACACTTCCCTCGGCGTCCGGTTGCCATATCTCGATCAACGCGTCGGGGACAGCAACGCCGTCGCCGTCCAAGACGAGCCCGCTGAACTGCACTGCGTCCGGGTGCCCGGGCGGGACGAGCTGCGAATCACCGGCGTACGGAAGTGCGAATCCGAAGAACGGACCGATCGTCTGGCCGGGTGTCTCGATCACCGGTTCACCATCGGGGTTTCACCGACCACGATGTCCCAGCGATAGCCGGTGTGCTCCTCGTGGGAACTCACTTCGTGGTCGTAGGTCGCCACGATGCGCTCCCGCGAACGGCGGTCGAGGACGGACTGGAATATCGGGTCGTAGTCGAAGAGGGGGTCTCCGGGAAAGTACATCTGGGTGATGAGTCGTTGGCTGAACGCCCGCCCGAAAATCGAGAAGTGGATGTGCGCCGGACGCCAGGCATTGTGATGGTTGCGCCAGGGATACGGGCCTGGTTTGACGGTCGTGAAGCTGTAGCTGCCGTCCGCCCCCGTCAGACACCGGCCGAACCCCGTAAAATTCGGGTCCAGCGGTGCCTGGTGCTGATCGCGGACGTGGATATAGCGACCAGCTGCGTTAGCCTGCCAGACCTCGACGAGTTGACCGGCGATCGGACGGCCGTCCGTGTCGAGCACACGCCCGGTGACGACGATTCGCTCGCCGATGGGAGCACCGAGGTGCTGGACGGTCAAGTCCGAGTCGAAAGGCCCGACATCTTGCTGGCCGAAGACGGGAGCGGTTCTCTCGATGAGCTCGGGGTCTGTCCGGTACAGGTCGTTCGTCGGGCAGCGCTTCGCGCTGCTTCGATACGGGAGGTAGTCAAGGCGGGGATGGGACTCTGGTTGTGAGCCCCGCTCGTAGCCGCCGGCTATCAGGGCGATCTCGGCGTTGATCGCCTCCTGACTGGCAAGTTTTACGCTTGACGGAGGAGTGTTCGCCACGCCAGGAATGGTAGGCACACAGGCGAGCCTGCGCCACGTTGTCTTCCGCTGAGTGAAATACTATCTGTGATGGCAGGAAACACGTCGGATCCGGGTGCGAGCGTCGCAGGCCGGATCTTCGCCCTACTCGACACCTTCGACAGCAGGCATCGATCGCAGCGCCTGAGCGATATCGCACGCCGCGCCGATATCCCGCTGCCGACAGCCCACCGGCTCGTGCGGGCCCTCCTGGAGTGGGGCGCGCTTACCCGTTCGGACAGTGGCGCCTACCAGATAGGCCGGAGACTTTGGGACCTCGGGCTCCTAGCGGCGGTGAACACGGGGTTACGCGAGATAGCCGAGCCGTTCCTGCACGACATCTACGCCGCCACGCTCGCCACCGTACACATTGCCGTCCTCGACGGCCCGAGCGCCTTGTACCTCGACCGGGTAGCGGGACACGCGTCAGTGCCGGTAGTGAGCAATGTCGGGACCCGGCTTCCGCTTCACTCGACCGGAGTAGGCAAAGTGCTGCTCGCTCATGCGCCGCCCGAACTGCAGCAGATGGTGCTGGCCGATCTGAAGCCCGTTACCCCGTACACGGTCGTCAGCCCCGGTCGGCTTAGAGGAGAACTCGCTCGGGTCATCCACGACGGCTACGCACAGACAAACGAAGAGATGACACTCGGCGCTTGCTCGATCGCCGTTCCGGTCCGGGATCATTCCGATCAGGTCATTGCCGCCCTCGGCATGGTGACTGCGAACCTGCGAAGAGACAAGCAGGCAAGCATCGGGGCTCTGCAAGTGGCCGCCCAGGGTATCCGCCGCTCGATGGTGTCACTGAGTGGAAGGCGGCTCTAGTCACCCCAGGCATGTCCCGCTACCATCACGGCATGCGCACCCAGGTGGCCATCATCGGCGCCGGCCCATCCGGACTGCTGCTCTCGCATCTTCTCGACGCAGAAGGCATAGAGGCGGTCGTCGTGGAGAGCCGGTCGGAGGAGTACGTGATCTCGCGCATCAGGGCTGGCGTGCTCGAAAGCGCCGTAGTTGACCTGCTCCGCCAGATCGGACTAGGCGAGCGATTAACCAGGCAGGGTTTGGAGCACGGGGGAATCTACCTCCAATGGCCGGGGGAGCGCCACCACATCGACTTCGAAGATCTGATCGGACGCGGCGTTTGGGTTTACGGGCAGACCGAGCTCCAAAAGGACCTCGTGGCCGCACGGCGCTGCGCCGGCCAGCCAATCGACTACGAAGTCTCCGATACCGCAGTCCACGACATCGACACCGACCATCCATCAGTCACCTATTCCGACCGGGACGGACACCCGCAGCGTATCGACGCTGACGTCGTCGTGGGCTGCGACGGCTTCTACGGTCCGAGCCGGGAGGCGATACCGGGACTTCGCTCTTGGGAGCGGACGTATCCTTTTGCGTGGCTCGGAGTGCTCGCAAACGTCGCTCCGTCTACCGACGAACTGATATACGCATGGCACCCTGACGGCTTTGCGATGCACTCGATGCGTTCGCTTGAGGTAAGTCGTCTCTACCTCCAGGTTGACCCCGACGACGACATCGCCAACTGGTCTGACGATCGAATATGGGAATGCCTCGCACGCCGGCTTGGCCATGGCGAAGGCGACTGGCGTCTCACGACCGGCCCTATCACCGAGAAATCCATTCTGCCGATGCGAAGCCACGTTTCCTCGCCACTGCGCCGCGGCCGTCTCTTCCTCGCCGGCGATGCCGGTCACATCGTCCCGCCGACAGGCGCCAAAGGACTCAACCTAGCGATCGCGGACGTCGCACTGCTCGCCCCTGCGATCGCCGCATTGCTCCGAAAGGGCGATGGCGCGCTGGCAGACGGCTACTCGGACACCGCGCTGCGTCGTGTCTGGCGCTGCACCCACTTCAGTTGGTGGATGACGACCATGCTCCACCGCTACGGCGACGACTTCGACGCCGAGCTTCAACTCTCGCAGCTGCGCTGGGTGACGACGAGCGAGGCAGGCGCGCGCGGCCTCGCCGAGAACTACGCCGGGCTTCCCCTCGACATACCTTGAATCCGACGTTGAATCCGACCCAAGACGAGGATCTGTGCCTGTGCCCGACCGGATTCATCGCAGCGGCTAAGAGTCTGGACGACACTTTAAAGGTACAGCTAGCCGTTACCCGCCCGGGGCAGTGGTAGTGGTGGTGGTAGTTGACCCGGAGCTGTTGTTCTGTTGTTGGATCACTTGCGCGGTAATGTTCGCCACCTGCGAGGATGGCGGAGGATTCAGGTTGACCGGCGATCCGTAACTGGAGAAAGTTATGGTCAACGTCGCACTCCCGCTACCGTTTGTGGCCCCCGCGCTTGCCGCAGGAATCGGCACTTGCTCCTCGACCTGGCGGAGCAGGTTGTTCGCACCCACCCACAACTTCACAGGTACAAGGTGAGTACCGAGAGCCTGTTCCTCAGCGGTGACGGCCTTAGCAGCCTTAGCGCCTGACCTTGCCTTGGTTTCGGCTGCCACCTTGTTCAAGTCGATCGTGGCCGCATACTCGGTGGTCTGCTTACCTGAGAGGACCGGTGTGGCGA
>JAJZDJ010000236.1 GCA_021828685.1 Actinomycetes bacterium
CTCGCCGGCACCAATCGATCACCGCATGAACTGCGGGAGCCGGCCCCTCCAGCAAGGCCTCCACGCGTCGGTCGCGACGGTTGCGCACCCAGCCCTGTACGCCGTGGCGGCGGGCAACCTCTGCACACGTCTGGCGGTAGCCGACACCTTGGACGCGTCCCGACACGAGCACACGTCGACGCAGGACAGGCGAAGTCGCAGAGTCCACGGCTACACGGTCGAGCGCACGCTACTCGCCGGCATGGCGACCAGGAGTATTCAGCTCGGTATCCAGGAATGTCATCGCCCGGACGAGCGCGGCGCGCTCTTCGGAGCTCAAATGCTCGAGGGCCCGGACGGGCAGGGCAGCCATGACAGGCACGAGACGACGAAGATTGTGGATGCCGATACTGTCGGAAAGGCTGGCCAGCCGTCGACCGCGTCGGAGTTTTCAGCGATACAAGCCCGGGCGGCTTCCTCGTAGGCGCCTGATACGGCATACTCCCGAAGCGCGGCCCGGACACTTTCTGGAAGGTCCCAACGGGTTGGACCGGTGAGCGCGAGCTCGCCGGTCGCCTCAGCTTCGGCGCGAACACCCGCGCCCAGCGAGCGGAGATCATCGACCGATATGGACATGCACCCAGAGTACCGGTCGACCGGCGTCTGAACGGACGCACAACCACGGCCATAGCGACGGCCATAATTTCCGGCCAACTGGAGCCGATCCGCCCGATGCTCTGCCTCTCGATTTATCGCTAGTGTTCTCGACTTTTCGAGTAGGGTGGTGAAGTGGACTACCTGCGGGCGGTCGAGGCGATGATCCCAGGGGCGAGAGGCCACGTAGCGAATTTAAGGCGGTCCGTTACCGCACTCGGGCGTGCTTAGCGATATCAAGGTTGATCCGGCCATCGGTGTGGCAGGCCTCGACAAGACGCGCGCTCACCGAGGTGACCGTCTCCCCTACGGCGAGGATCACGGTGGCCGCCCCACCGCCGAGCGCCATCGCCGCCCACCCCGGTCCACACTGACGGTCGATGTCGTCGGCTTCGTCACCGACGACAAGCTCGAGAGCGACCACTCGCGCGGGTCCTAGGATCGCGGGCCCAGCCCAGGCTGGCCGGTCGGCTCCTACCGCGACAGTGTGGCGAAATAGGCTGACTCCGTCACGGGTCACGTCTAGTGTCGACTCGACGCGTCCGGCTTCCTCGCCGTGGCGTCCGAGGACCAGGATCTCCCGCCAACGCAGCTTTGCGCTCCCCGACAGTTCGATCGTTGCGCTTTGATGGTGACGCGCGCCGCGAGTGACGATCACCGGTTCGGGCCTCCAATCAAGTCGCGCATGGTCGGCGACTTTCGCCGAGACGTGATGGCGCGTTCCATCGCCGGCCCACACCACCATGGCCGCCGCCGAGCGCACCGTCACTTCCGCGCCCGAGCGCACCGTCAAGTCGATAGCGAGATCGTCGCTGCCGACTGGCGCTGCGGCACTACCAACCAGGTAGATCGCGTCAGGAGTAGGTCGCAAGGCAAACGGCGGAGCATGCCTCATCTTTTCGATCCGGTAACGCCCTCCGGCACCGGCCGGAGCTCCGACAACAAGCTCGGCTCGTGATCTCACCCCAATTTAGCTCGAAGCCACGCAGCCACGGAAGTCGCCTTTGGATCCTCGGCCAGACTGGTGAAGAGGACCGGCCGGCCTTTGCGGGCTTGCGCAGCGTCACGTCTCATCACGGCCAGGTCGGCCCCTACATGTGGCGCAAGATCGGTCTTGTTTATCACGAGCAAGTCGGAGAAGGTGATACCAGGCCCCCCTTTGCGGGGAACCTTGTCGCCACCGGCGACGTCGATAACGAAGATCTGCGCGTCGACCAGGCCCATACTGAACGTCGCGGTCAGGTTGTCCCCGCCCGACTCGAGGAGAACCACGTCGAGGTCACCGATTCGAGCGTCGAGCCCTTCGATAGCGTCGAGGTTGGCGGTGATGTCGTCACGGATTGCGGTGTGGGGGCAGCATCCTGTCTCGACAGCTACAATTCGGTCGGCCGAAAGGACCCCGGTACGTCGGAGTATCTTTGCATCCTCAGTCGTGTAGATATCGTTGGTGACAGCGGCTACCGACAGGTCGGGCGTGAGGCTGCGGCACAGGGCAGCCAGCAGGGCTGTTTTTCCGCTACCGACGGGGCCACCGACACCGATTCGCAGCGCCCGGTCCGGCCGGTCAACTCCTCGCCTTATGGCCGAATCTGCTCCCCGGCTGACGGCGACAAGTTCCGCCTCACCTACATCGCCTTGTCCGTAGGCGCTCCGCAGATGCGGATGCGGATGCGGATGCGATTGGGTATGGGGATGAGTATGCGAGTCGTTGCTGGAAAGGTCAGGATGCAAAGAGTCGAACCTCCCAAGTGGCATGATCTTCGGCGCCTAGCTCGAGGAGCGGCGCTGTTGTAGATGGAAGCTCGCGGGGGTTGAGGGTCCAGTCCGACCACCGAAGGGCGGCCTTGGAGGCCTGCTCAATGGCCGGCGATAGCCGTGCGATGCATTCGGCGACACCGAGCGGGTCGAGACCCAAAAGACGCGTGGATGACCATGCGGGTCCTTGCACGGCTGCACAGCAGGCGCCCAGCGTCACATCCGCTGCGCTAAGCCCAGCGGCGAATCCGGTCACACCGAATGCTATCGGCAACATCGGCCCCGCCACAGGCGCTGTACCTAACGCCGCCGTTGCTGGCCAGTGGATCGCCAACGCCTCGATCACATCCGATGGCCAGCAGCGCCGGGCTGCACGAATAAGCCCTCTACCTTGTGCTCGGCTAGCCGAGCGCTGGGCGGGCGACGCAGTGCGCGCGACAAGCTCGCGATCGAGGACGATCAATCGCCGCTCGACATCTGCGAGGACGCCGGCTGACTCTTCTGCGACGGAGCGCCCAGACGCAAGGGTTGACGCCTTCACGACACCGCTACCCGCCGCCGAGGCATTCGACCATGCGGCGGCCGCAAACGCTGCCTCGACGGAGCCTATCGTTGCTAGTCGTCCGGTGAGCCATTCGTAAAGCTGAGACAGATCTCGCACCAGGCCTGCAGCGGCGGCGGCTTCGAGTCCACCCGAGTGGGCGTGTCCACCGGCCGGAAAGCGACCGTCGACGAGCAGAAGGAGTGTGGAGTGTGTCATGGCAAGTCGAGTGGCGGAAGGATCCTAGAAGAGGAAGTAACGCTGAGCCATCGGCAGTTCGACTGCCGGCTGCTCGGTCACGACCGTCCCGTCTACACGTACCTGGAAAGTGTCTGCATCAACAAGGATTTCCGGCCTGGCGGTGTTGTTCGGAAGGTCCTCCTTGGAGAGTCGGCGGGTGTCCCCCACCGCCACGAGACGTCGCCTGACGTCGAGGCGATTTTGCAGACCGTCTTCTATGGCTGCCGGCGCGACGAACGCCAACGACGTCGCCGCCGCAACTTTTGGATGTGACCCGAACATCGGGCGCGACCAGACAGGCTGCGGGGTTGGTATGGACGCGTTGGCGTCACCCATGGCAGCCCGGGCGATTACCCCACCCTTGATGACCAGTGATGGTCGCACGGCAAACCACGCCGGGTGATATAGGAGGAGGTCGGCGATCTTGCCGACCTCCACCGAGCCGACCTCGGAGTCGATTCCGTGGGCGACGGCGGGACAAATAGTATATTTCGCTATATAGCGCTGTGCCCGGTGATTGTCGGCTCTCCCGTCGCCGGGGAGGGGACCCCAGCGTCGCTTTGCCGCATGGGCAGTCTGCCATGTGCGCAATGCCACTTCCCCGATGCGTCCCATCGCCTGTGAGTCCGAGCCGATCATCGAGATCGCCCCGAGGTCGTGAAGCAGGTCCTCGGCGGCGATAGTCGACGGTCGGATACGACTTTCGGCAAACGCCAGGTCCTCCGCGACGCTCGGATTGAGGTGGTGGCACACCATCAGCATGTCGAGATGCTCGTCGATGGTGTTGATCGTGTGTGGCCGGGTCGGGTTCGTCGAAGAGGGCAGGACATTGGGCTCGCCAGCAACCCGGATGATGTCCGGCGCGTGGCCTCCGCCAGCACCCTCGGTGTGATAGGCGTGGATGACGCGACCGGCGATCGCGTCGAGGGTCGACTCGACGAAACCGGCCTCGTTGAGAGTGTCGGTGTGGATAGCCGCTTGAACTCCTGCAGCGTCACAGACCCGAAGGCAGGTGTCGATCGCCGCCGGGGTCGTCCCCCAGTCCTCGTGCAATTTGAATCCTGCAGCACCGCCACGCAGCTGCTCCCAGAGCCCTTCCTCGGAGACGGTGT
>JAJZDJ010000033.1 GCA_021828685.1 Actinomycetes bacterium
CTCCCCGCAGCCGCAGCTTGTGGAGTCAGGCGAGACCAGCACCGTCCGCTCATTGACCCGAACAGCCGGAACCGGCAAAGTGCCATTCCGAAACCACCTGTAAGCGGTCTGGGGATGAATCCCCTGCGACCCCGCCCACTCCGTCAAATTCACCGGCCAATCGGCTCACTAACACACTTGTACGCTCAGTATCGTTCACTTATCCGGCAACAGTCGGCTACCCCGTTGGACGTGGCCCAAGCGGTGACCCTTGCCACCTGCCGGGCGAGGTCGGACTCTTGGTCAGCGGAGGAAACACGAGCGTAGATCGCTGTATCGCCTACGTGAACGGATGCGCACTTAGAGAGGTCTCCAACCATGACGAGGCCGCCGACCCGTTGGGCCGGCACCGCCAGCTTGCCCTCCCGGAACCACCCGTAGGCCCTCTGTGGATGGACATGCTGGGCCTCGGCCCACTCACTCAAGTTCATTGCCGATCACTATGACGTATGGGTGTGACAGCAGTCGTCAACCCCCAGGGCGACCACGATGCGCTTGCGAATGCTCGACAGTTGTTCCACCGTGATCCGAGAGACGGTAGGGTTAACTCGACGTAGCGACACACTGGTGACGTGATGGGCCAAGGCCCAACAAGTCGTATCCGCACCGTTGTCCTTTGTCGGCTCGATTCGCTCCGAGAATGACCTGTGTGCAAGTCCTTCATCTCGGGTCAAGGGCACTACCAGAATGTTGGGATAGTCATCCGGAAACAGATCATGATCTTCCACGATCACCGCAGGACGGAGCTTGCTCGGTTCCTTCGGCAACGAGCCGCTGCGCCAATCAACCACCACGATGGTGCCAGCGGCGTGCCGGCTCATGGAAGGGCGGTCAGCGGCGTCCCGATTTCATCGACTTCACTTCTCGCCTCAACATGCTCCGCCAGATGGGTGACCACGCGGACTCCGTTCGCCCGGATTATGTCTCGCCGAAGCCGCCGCGCCTCGGCCTCGGCGATCTCCCGAACGAACGTGCTCAGGCCCTTGCCTTGCCTCTGGGCTTCTGCCTCCAGTGCCGCCCTGTCGTCTGCACTCAAGCGGATGGTCAGCGTCTCAGGCATACCAAGAATCGTATTACGCAGGCGTAAGACAGACCTTCCAAGACAGGCGGTTCTACTTGAGCAGTTGTCTTGCAATCACGATCCGCTGGATCTGGTTGGTTCCCTCGTAGATCTGGGTGATCTTTGCGTCGCGCATGAATCGCTCGACGGGGAAGTCGGTCGTGTAGCCGCTGCCGCCTAGGAGCTGCACGGCGTCGACGGTCACGGCCATAGCCGTGTCCGACGCGAAGCACTTCGCCATCGCACCGGCGCTGTTGAGTTCGCCGTCCGGATCGCCTTCGTCGATCAAGGAGTTGGCCCGGTAGGTCAGCAGTCTTGCGGCCTCGGTCTTCATCGCCATGTCGGCAAGCATGAACTGCAAGCCCTGGTGTTCCGCTATCGGCTTGCCGAAGGTCTTGCGCTGCTTCATGTACTCGCTTGCGACGTCGATAGCCCCTTGAGCGATACCGACGGCCTGCGCGGCGATAGCGGGACGCGTCCGGTCGAGTGTGTGCATTGCGATCGTGAATCCCTGGCCCTCGGCGCCGATCAGGTTTGAGGCCGGTACGCGCACGTCGTCGAGGAGCACCTCGCCTGTGGGGCTACCGTGGATGCCAAGTTTGTGTTCGAGCTTGCCGATCTTCAGACCCATCGAAGACTCCACAAGGAAGCACGACACACCTCGAGCGCCCGCGGACGGATCAGTCTTTGCGAACACGACGTAGATATCCGAGATCCCTGCGTTCGTGATCCAAGTCTTGCGACCAGAAAGCACGTAGGAGTCCCCGTCGCGCGTCGCCTTGGCTGACATGGCCGCCACGTCGCTGCCGGCGTCGGCCTCGGAGAGACAGTAGCTGCCCTGGCTTTGCCCGGAGGCGATCGACGGGAGATAACGCTTCTTCAGCTCCTCGGAAGCCCAGTTGACGATCGGCGTTGTGGCTAGGCCGTTGATCCCCATCATGAGGCTCGTGGACGCGCAAACCCGGGCGAGCTCCTCGATCATGATCGCTTGTGTGACGTGGTCGGCTCCGGAGCCTCCGTAGTCTTCCGGGACGTTGAGGGCTGGGAGCTCCATGGCGACGCAGTCCTTGAAGTTGTCCCAGTTGAATTCGCCGCTCGAGTCGACTCCCGCCGCTCGCGGCGCCACGCGTTCAACTGAGAAACGCCTCATGGCCTCTCGGAACGCCCTCTGCTCGTCGGTCAGGTTGATTGGTTGCACGTCCAACACTTTACGACTTTGAGCGCGCAACCCTTGGTTGGGTCGCTCGGCCTCAACCGTCAACAACTAGGGTCGTCGCGTGCTAGGTGTACTTTTTCCAGGTCAAGGGTCACAGAAACCGGCGATGGGCGCCCCGTGGGTGGACCACGACTCATGGAGCGTCGTCGGCGAGCTCTCCGAAGCCTTGCATCGAGATATTGGCTACTTGTTGACACGAGCCGACGCGGACGAGCTTCGTGCCACCCACAACGCCCAGATCGCCGCTTTCACCCTTAGCCTCGTCGCATGGCGGGCCAGCCTGGGGATCGGCCTGCAGCCGAGTTCGGTCAGCGCGTTCGCAGGCCACAGCCTCGGTGAGTACACCGCGTTGGTCGCCGCAGGGGCACTTGACGCGGTTTCAGCCTCCCATCTGGTCGACGCCCGCGGGGAGGCGATGCAAGCCGCAGCCGAAGCTATGCCCGGCACCATGGTCGCGGTCCTCGGACTCGACGCCGACGAGGTCGCGAAGGCGTGTGACAGCGTCGACGGCGCGTGGCCCGCCAACGACAACGCGCCTGGGCAGGTAGTCGTCGCCGGAACACTGGAGGGTGTCACACTCGCTGGCGAGGCAGCGATGGCTCGCGGGGCGAAGCGGGTCATGGCGCTTTCCGTCGGGGGCGCGTTCCACTCCCCTCTCATGGCAGGCGCGCAGAACCGCCTCGACACTGCACTACAGGCGTGCCGCTTCGACGAGACGGCGACACCTGTTGTCGCCAACGTCGACGCGAAACCACACCGCGACGGCTTCGCTGCGCTGTTGTCACGCCAACTCGCGAGCCCTGTTCGCTGGCGCGAGTCGCTGGTCGAGATGGCGGGGATGGGAATCTCGACGTTCGTCGAGCTCGGACCCGGAGCGGAGCTGTCGGGAATGGTCAAAAGGACGGTGGACGACGCTGTACGAGCGAACGTCGCCTCCCCGGCTGACCTAGACAGGCTCGCCGCGACCCTCGCCGAACTGTAGCGGTTCCCGTCTGCGCCTGCGCGGCGTTCGATAACACTCCTAGCATGTTCAGTGTGAGTGTGGCAAAAGTACGCAAGACCATCACCCTGGATACCGATCTGGTCGAAGCGCTGGGCGACGACGACGCAGCCCTCTCCTTCACCATTAACACGATCCTGCGCTATGAAGTCGATCGCCGCCAGCGGTCGAGAGCACTGTCTGACCTGCTCGGCCGCTTGGAAGCCGAGCGGGAACCCGTCGAGGAGAAGCAGGTCGTCGAGTTCCGGCGCATGTTGCGATGACTTGTGTCCTCCTCGACGCGGAGGCCCTTTCAACCTTGGCCAGGGGTGGGCGCCACGATGCCGTCGTGAGCGACATGCGCGGCGAACGGCGGCGGGCTGATTCTCTCCGGGGATGTGGGCGACATGGAAGCGCTGAACCCGCCAGGAAGCGGCATCGCAGTTAGCGGTCTCGCCCCTTGAGCGGACGGGCGCAGCCTTAAAGATTAGTCATTAGTCTCCGAGCAGCTCGTCGCGCAGGTCCTGCTTGAGCACCTTGCCGGCCGGGTTGCGGGGAAGCTCCGACCCGTAGAACCAGAACTTCGACGGCACCTTGAAAGCCGCCAGCCGTCTCCTGACGAACGCAGCCAACTCTTCCTCCCCGACGTGCGCGCCGGCCTTCAAGGTGACGACAGCGCCCACCTCCTCGCCGAGCGTGGGGTGAGGGATTCCGATCACAGCGGCCTCGGCGACAGCGGGATGCTCGTAGAGGACACCCTCGATCTCGACGCAGTAGACGTTCTCCCCACCGCGGATGAGCATGTCCTTGGCCCGGTCGACGATGTAAACGAAACCGTCGTCGTCGATGCGTGCCACGTCACCGGTGTGGACCCAGCCGTCGGTGAACGTCGCCGCAGTGGCCTCAGGCTTGTTCCAGTAACCCTTGACGATGTTCGGCCCTTTGATCCAAAGCTCGCCAACTACCCCGGTGGGTAGCACTGCCCCGTCGGCGTCGACCACCTTCACCGTGACTACAGGTACGGGCGGGCCGACACTGTCAGGTTTCGCAAGGTAATCCTCCCCAGCGTTCATCGTCGACAGAGACGACGTCTCCGTCATGCCGTAACCGTTCGACGCCTGGGAGGAATTGAAGGTGTCTTTGATCCGCCGTACCAGCTCGGGAGGCGCCGGGGCGCCCCCGTATCCAACGGATTTGACACTTGAGGTGTCGCGTTTGGAGAAGTCGGGGTGATCTAGAACCTGGAGGACCATCGTCGGCACCCCGCCGAAGGAAGTGATCCTCTCGCGTTCGATGAGCTCGAGCGCCCGCCCCGCATCCCAGCGGTGCATCATTACCAGTTTCCCGCCGACAAGCAGGTTCGCCACGAGGATCGAGTGACATCCTGTCGCATGAAAAAGTGGGACCGAAAGCAGGTACGCGTTCTGCGTTCCAGCGCCAGGCGCAGGGACCTGACCACCCGAGCGGTGGACCGCCCTCGCCGTCACGTAGAACAGGCTCATCGGGTTCGTGCAAATGTTGCGATGCGTCCCGAGCGCGCCTTTCGGCCGCCCGGTCGTGCCCGACGTGTAGAAGATGGTTGCGTCGTCGTCAGCGGCTATCGCGGTGACAGGCAGCTCCACGTCATCGGCTGCGGTCTCGAGGAGATCCTCGAATCGCATTCGACCGTCGCCGTTTGAGCCATCGCCGAACGGATGTCCTTTGCTGCGCGCGACGACAATACAGGTGAGCTCGCTCAGTTCGCTTCGGTGCGCGCCAATCGACGCGGCGCGTTCCGGGTCGACAATGGCTACTTTTGTACCTGAATCCGCCAAACCGTACGCGAGCTCTTCGCCCGTCCACCACGAGTTGAGCGGCACGACGACGGCGCCGGCGGCGGTTGCACCCCAGAACGCTACCGACCATTCCGGGTAGTTGCGCATCGCGATCGCAACACGGTCACCTTCGCGAATCCCGAGACGGTCCCTGAGAGCGTTCGCCAGGCGTGCGCTCGCCACGAAGTGCTCCTCGAAGCTGAGCGTCTCGTCCTCGTAGACGATAAACGCCTTGTCGCCGTGGCCTCGGCTCGACCGGAGGATATCGGCGAGAGTGGCCGGAGCATTCTTCCAGACTTTGGTCTCAATCCCCCTGATGACCTCGATACCCACCTCGAACATCTGGCCTGTGGCCGTAAGTGCAATGTCCGCCTCGCGGACGGACATTGCCGTCATACGATCAGCCTTTCTTTCCAGAGGTTGAGGTCTGCGCTCGCAGCGCTCGGACTGATCGTCAGCGCCTCCGCTTTGACGGCGTCAGCGATCCGCCTCTGATCCCAGTAGCTATGCGAAGCGCCACGGAACATCGCCTGCCGCCACTTGACCAGATCAGCCGGCGCCGATCCGAGATACCCCCAAATGCCGTAGGCCCATTCGTAGTCGAAGATAACAGGCGCTCGGCCGAAATGCGACGCCCGGCGACTCGCGCAGGCGAAGCAGCCCGTGACCACATCGTGGTGGTCCTCACCTTGGGCAAGCACAAGCCGGTCGTCGAAGCGACGCGCCAACTTCAGACCGTAGCCGAGATCAGGGCCCGACGAGCCGAACCGCGGTCCCGACGACGCCTGCAAATCCATAGCGTCCCCGGGCCTCCCGAGACGCCAAGGCTGCGGAGTTGAAAGAGCCTTGGAGCTTCTCACCCGGTCAGTCGGGCGTACCGGAACATAGGCGGGCTGCGTCATGGGTTGCCATCCTGCCCGGGGGGCGACACGTGAAGCAACCCGAACACGATGGAATCCTCGAGCGCCGACCAGGACGCTTCGATCACGTTCTCTGACACCCCGATCGTCGTCCAGGTCCGCTCCCCATCCGTCGAGTCGATTAGCACTCTCGTGACCGCTGCAGTGGCCTTGCTCGTGTCGAGCACACGGACTTTGAAGTCGGTCAAATGGACATGTGCCAGTTGAGGGAAGTCCGGGCCTATCGCCTGGCGAAGGGCAGCGTCGAGCGCGTTCACCGGACCGTTGCCTTCCGCCGTCGCGATGACCCGTCTGTCACCTACCAGCACTTTGACGGTCGCCTCGGTTACGAAGCTCCCGTCCTCGCGCAACTCGGTGATAACGCGGTGGGACTCGAGGGTGAAATAATCCTGCTTCCATCCGGTGGCCGCCCTCATGAGCAGCTCGAGCGACCCGTCGGCCACCTCGAAGTGGTAGCCGCGATGCTCCAGCTCCTTCAGCTTTTCGACGACGCCGGCCGCCGCCGAATCGTCCATCTCCAAACCGATCTGCGCCGCTTTCAGTGTGACCGTCGACCGACCGGCCATCTCGCTTACTACGAAGCGCGTGCCGTTGCCGACAGCGGCGGGCTCCACGTGCTCGTAGGCGTTCGCCGACCTGGCGATCGCGCTCGTGTGCAGTCCAGCCTTGTGGGCGAACGCAGATACCCCGACGAAAGGCTGTTGGGCGCTCGGAGCTACGTTGACCACCTCCGAAATGTGGTGCGCCACAGGTGTCAATAGTTCCAGCCGCTCGGGAGCGATCGTGCGAACGCCCATCTTCAACGTGAGGTTCGGGATCGCAGCCGTCAGGTCTGCGTTGCCTGTCCGTTCGCCATATCCGTTGATGCATCCCTGCACTTGTGTGGCCCCCGAACGAACCGCCACGAGCGAGTTGGCAACCGCTGTGCCCGAATCGTTGTGGAAATGGCAGCCGATCGCCACCTCGGAGGCGAAACGCTGACGGACTTCGCCAACGACGCGCTCCACCTCGAAAGGCAATGTGCCACCGTTCGTGTCGCACAGAACCAGAACCTCCGCACCGGCGTCTGCAGCAGCAAGAAGGACATCCGTGCTGAACCGAGCGTTCGAGCGGAACCCGTCGAAGAAGTGCTCAGCGTCGAGGAACACACGCTTGCCTCGAGACACCAAGAATCCGACCGAGTCGGCGACCATGTCGATGGCCTCGGTCAGCGACGTGCGCAGCGTTTCGGTTACATGCCATTCCGCGGATTTTGCAACTAGACACACGACGCCCGTTCGCGCAGCGAGCATGTCTGCGAGGACCGGGTCCGTTTCGGCGGAGCCCCCTGCCTTGCGAGTCGAGCCGAACGCAACGAGCGTGGCGTGCTCGAGATGCAGGTCACCTTCCGCAGCGCGCCGAAAGAACTCTGCGTCTTTCGGGTTGGCGCCCGGCCAGCCTCCCTCGATGTAGTGGACGCCCAGATGGTCTAACTGCGAGGCGACGCGCAGCTTGTCGTCGACAGTGAGTGAGAGCCCCTCCTGCTGGCTTCCGTCGCGCAGTGTCGTGTCATAGATGTCTACAGAATCAGGAAGCTCGACCGGTACGGGATGGGCGTGCGAAGCCGAGTGCGAGCCGGGTTGGTTCGCGGATTTATCCGACATGTTCCACCCAGTCCTTGTAACGGTCGACGTTCCCGCGCACTGCGTCGTGGTAAATCTCCTGTATCCGCTGCGTGACGGTTCCAGGCCGCCCACTGCCGACCTTCCTGTCGTCGACGGACGCGATCGGAACGACCTCCGCGGCGGTACCCGTGAGGAATGCCTCATCCGCGGTGTAGAGATCGGACCTGAGGATGTTCGCGAACTCGACCTCGTAGCCGAGATCGCGAGCGATGGCTACGACCGAATCCTGGGTGATGCCCTCCAGGGCGCCAGCTGACACCGGCGGAGTCAGGATCTTCTGGTTGCGAACCACGAAGAGGTTCTCGCCCGTGCACTCGCTCACATACCCCTGCGGCGAGAGAAGGATCGCCTCGTCGTAGCCGGCCTTGAGCGCCTCGATCTTGGCCATCGACGAGTTGATGTACATGCCGGTACCCTTGGCAGCGGGCGGCATGGCGTTCGGGTCGTGACGCTGCCAGGAGCTGATCTTCATGCGAACGCCGTTAGCGATGCCGTCCTCACCCAGGTAGGCGCCCCAAGGCCAAACGGCGATCGACACGCTGACAGGGCAAGGCAGCGGGTTGAGGCCCATCTCGCCGTAGCCGAGGTAGACGATGGGTCTGATGTAGCACTCGGCGAGCCCGTTGACCCGCACGGTGGTCCGGGTGGCTTCGACGATCTCGTCGAAGCTGAAAGGCACGTCGATCATGAAGATCTTCGCCGAGTTGAACAGCCGGGTGATGTGGTCCCGAAGACGGAAGATCCCCGGCCCCGAATCGGTCGGGTAAGCGCGTATACCCTCGAACACCCCACATCCGTAGTGGAGCGAGTGCGTCAGCACATGGATTCGAGCCTGGTCCCAGTCGACCAGTTCGCCGTCCATCCAGATCTTCTCGGTAGGAACAATTGGCATTTCAGTTACACCCTTTCTGCGACGGCGTCGCCGATTTGGCTGGTTGAAGCTCCCGGTTCGGGGCGAAAGTCTGCGACCGCCTTCGAAATTCTCTCCGCGGATTCACGCTCGCCGAGGAAATCAAGCATCATCGATGCGGACACGATCGCCGCTGTCGGGTCGGCCCGGCCCGTGCCTGCGATGTCAGGGGCGGAGCCGTGCACCGGCTCGAACATCGAAGGGCTGGTCCGCTCGGGGTTCAGGTTCCCCGATGCCGCCCTGCCGATACCACCGGCTACTGCACCTGCGAGGTCGGTAAGGATGTCGCCGAAGAGATTGTCCGTGACTATCACGTCGTAGCGTTGCGGGTGCTCCACGAGGTGTATGCACGCTGCGTCTATGTGGTTGTAGGACGTGGCGATCTGCGGGTAGTCCTCCCCGACCACGTCGAAGGTCCGTTGCCACAGGTCCCCGGAGAACGTCAGGACATTCGTCTTGTGTACCAGCGTGAGATGGTGCGCCACCCGCTTTTGGGCAGTCTCGAAGGCGAACCGGATGCACCGCTCAACGCCGGCACGGGTATTGACCGACCCCTGCGTGGCTATCTCGGCGGCGGTCCCGCGGCGCAGGAATCCGCCTTCTCCAGCGTAGGTTCCCTCCGTATTCTCCCGGATCACGACCATGTCCATCGTTACGCCCGCTCCGACGCTCGCCGGGGAACTGAAAGGCCTGAAGTTGATGTACTGGTCGAGCTCGAAGCGCATCTTCAAAAGAAGCCCTCGCTCGAGGACTCCGGGCGGGACTTCGGGGGTGCCGATAGCGCCGAGGAGGATCGCGTCGAAGCCTCGAAGCTCGTCGAGGACGCTATCGGGGAGTACCTCGCCGGTGGCGAGATAGCGCCTTCCGCCCAGGTCGTATTCGACCGTGTCGAGCACGGCTCCGCCGGCCCGGGCGACCTTGAGGGCCTCCGGCACGACCTCTTGGCCGATTCCGTCGCCGGCTATGACTGCCACCTTGAAACTTTTCATCTTGTCAACACTCCTACCAGGGGCTTACGAACTCGAGAGGATTCAAGGGTCCTCTAACGACAACGACCGCCCCCGGAAGGACGGTCGAAAACGCGCATCGGGGAAAACCGGCGCGTCAAAAAATAATTACGATGTGGCACTGAGAAGTTGTTCGCTTTACCACGATCACATTCTAACCACATGTAGCCTGGTTCGGCTATGAGCACCTCGACCCGGCTTACCAAGGAGACCTTCGAACGCCTGCAGGAGGAACTCGGGGACCTGAAGACGACCGGGCGGATCGAGATTGCGAGAGCGATCGAGGCCGCTCGCGCCCTCGGAGACCTCTCAGAGAATGGCGACTACCACGCCGCCAAGGACGCTCAGGGCAAGATGGAGGCGCGCATCCGCCAGCTGGAGGCGACCCTCGAGGGAGCCCAGATTGTGACGAGCGATCCTGGCTCGGTCGAAGCCGTAGAGGTCGGGGTCGTCGTCTCGCTTCGCTACGAGGGTGACGACGACGTCGAGCGCTACCTGATCGGCTCGATCGAGGAGCATCCCCACGGGGTAACGGTCGTGTCGCCGCAGTCGGCTCTCGGCCAGGCGCTTGTAGAGCGCCGGCTCGGCGACAAGATTAGCTACGAGACCCCGACCGGGGCGACGCTCACGGTCGAGATCGTGGCCATCGGCGCCTAACATGCACGTGACTGCGATCATTTGATCACCGAGGCGTCCCGCGTCCGTCTCGCCCGGCGAGCCTGGATCTCCGACGGGTCCTCGGGTGCGACGGTTGCACCGGACGGCACGATCGATTGGTACCAGTCAGGGGCGCCTGGCGGGGCCGTGCTGGCCTGGCGTCTCTGCGATCCTGATGGACCGGCAGTTCGCGTCGGGGTTGCCTCCAACACACCCGCAGCGATCAGCGACAGCGGCGAACCGCAGGTCCTCTACCTACCGGGAACGAATGTGGCAGAGACAGTCACTCGGACCACTGGCGGCCGCAGCATCTCGGTCACGGACTTCGTCGAATGGACGCCGGCCACACCGACGCGAACCAGGGGGCTGACCCGGCTCGTTCGCGCTCTTGCCGGCCCGGTGGAGATAGAGGTTGAGTTGGTAGCCGGACGGCGAAGCCGGGTGCTGCAGACCTCTCGGGGACTCAAGGTCGGCGATCTCACGATCGAAGTCGGTGGGCGCCTCGCTAACTCCAGCTTCGAAGGAAGCCCGTACGGCCGAAGCGCTCAGCGCTGGCGTGCGCTCGCCACCCTCGACAGCGGGCAGGATGCGATAGTAGTCCTCTGCGACGCGACCTCTGCGGAGCGCCCCGACGTCTCATCCGGCGAAGCACGCCTCGCATCGACGACCAGCGCGTGGACCAGCTGGCTCGGCGGATTGCGCTACGACGGTCCGTATGAGGACGCTGTGATCCGGTCCCTTCTGACGCTGAGGTCCCTCACCGATCGCCACGGAGCAGCCGGGGGTGCCGCAACCACCTCCCTACCTCGCCGCCTCGGTTCGGAACGCTCATCCGACGCCCGTTGGGTCACCCTCCGTGACGTGGCCGCGACCGTGGCGCTCTACTCGCACTTCGGGTTCGAAGACGACGCGTCGGCCGCAGAGACCTGGCTGCGTAACACTGTCACTCAGGCGTCGCGGCCGTGGCCGGCTCACTACGACAAGGATGGCCAACCCGCCCCCGAAGTCTCCGAGCTGGCCTGGCAGGGATGGCGAGGGTCGCAACCGGTAGTCGTCGGCCGGCGACCCTTCCCAGCTGGCCCAGTAGCTCTCGGTGCTGTGCTCGGGGCGATCGGCGCGTCGACGAGCCGCCGCGCCGATCAGTTCGCAGACGCTGGTCCGTTGTCAGCCGCTTGGCCTGATCTCGCCAAAGCAGTCGACGGCCTCGCCGACACGTGGGAGACGCCAAGCGTCGGGCATTGGGAGTCCGCCGGTGAAAAGCATTGCTTTACGTCGGACCTGCTCGCCACCTGGGGTGCCCTCACCAAAGCCGCAGCTTTCGCGCGCGCCTCCAACCCGCTCGACATGTCCGCTGCAGGATGGCGTCTCGAAAGCCGGGAAGTAGCCGGTCGGCTCTCCAAGCTGGCCGACCTCGGCGAGGGAGCGCTCAGCTTGCACGCCACCACCGACGAGGCCGACGCGGCCCTGCTCGCTGTAGCGTGGCAAGGACCGTGGCCGGCGGACCACCCGGTCGTAGCAGCCACGGTGGAGCAGACACTGCTTCGCCTCGGTTCCGGCCCTTTCGTCTACCGCTACTCCGAGAAGTTCAACGACGGCATCCCCGGCCCGGACCTCCCCGACCTCGAAGCGACCTTCATGGCGGTCAGGGCCCTGGCGTTACTGGGGCGATGGGAGGATGCGCACGAACGCATGGAGGCCGCCGTCGGGACGATCTCGAGGGGCGGGCCCGGGGTGCTGGCGGAGACTGTCGACCCCGCATCGGGTGCCACCTTCGGCAACCTTGCGTACGCTCCGGCGGCTGTCGCCCTGCTCGAAGCGGCCGTCGCCCTGTCAGGCGGGCCCCGTTGATCCGGTAACTTGCATCCGGTGAGCGAATCGGCAATCCTCGTCGAGCGTCTCGGCAAGTCGTTCGGCTCCGTGGAGGCGCTTTGTGGCGTCGACCTGGAAGTCCCGCACGGCACCGTCCTCGGCCTTCTCGGTCCGAATGGCGCCGGTAAGACGACGGCCGTGCGGATCATGACGACCCTTCTGCGCCCCGACTCCGGCCGGGCGATCATCGAGGGTCGCGACGTCGTACGCGAACCGGACGCCGTACGTCACCTGATCGGCCTCGCAGGACAGTCCGCCGCAATCCGCGACGAGCTGACCGGTCGGGAGAACCTGGAGTTCACCGGGCGCCTTTACCACCTTCCCCGCAGCCGATGCCGTGAGCGGGCCGGCGAGCTCCTCGAACGATTCGACCTCGCTGACGCCGCCGATCGCCAGGCGAAGACCTATTCGGGGGGCATGCAGCGCCGGCTGGACCTCGCCGCGAGCCTCGTTGCGGAGCCTCCGGTCCTGTTCTTGGACGAGCCGACCACAGGTCTCGATCCGAGGAGCCGCCTCGGGATGTGGTCGGTGATCCGCGACCTCGTCGCAGGAGGAACGACACTGCTGCTCACCACCCAGTACTTGGAAGAGGCCGACGAGCTGGCCGATCAGATCGTGGTGATCGACCACGGGACCGTCATCGCCTCGGGCACCTCCGATTCGTTAAAAGACCAGGTCGGCGGCGACGTGATCGACTTCGAAGTCCCGGACCGCTCCATGCTCGACGAAGCGGGCCGCTGCGTGGCTGCGCTGTCGGACTCAGCGCCTGTCGTCGACAGCGCGAACTCCCGGGTGACCGTACGGATCGGCCGGCGCGGCTCGCAGGCCCTCATCGATGCGGTGCGCCTCCTCGACCAGGCCGGGATCCGAGTCGTGGGGTTGGCGACGCACAGGCCCTCGCTCGACGACGTATTCCTGACCCTGACCGGCCATGCCGCTAGCTCGAACTCGGAGGACTCCAAATGAGCCAAGCAGCAGCCACTCTGGCGGCCCCCCGAGGACAAATCGGTCCCCTGCAGCGTTTGCGCTGGGCGGTTGTCGATTCAGGAACCCTCATGCACCAGAACCTCCTTCGGTGGGTTCGGACTCCTGCCTACATCGTCTTCACCGTGATCCAGCCCGTCATGTTCATGTTGCTTTTCCGCTACGTGTTCGGCGGCGCGATCCATGTCGCTGTCAAAGGCGGCTACGTCAACTACCTGATGCCCGGGATCATCGGCCAGACCTGCGGGTTCACCAGCTTCTCGACGGCGATATCGCTCGCCCAGGAGCTGCAGAAAGGTTCCATAGATCGGCTGCGTTCGATGCCGATAGCGCGGTCAGCGGTGCTCGTCGGCCGCCTAGGGGCGGACCTGATCCGCCTCGCATTGACGATTGCCGTGCTGATCGCCACCGGCTACCTCGTCGGGTTTCGCTTTGACAACGGGGTCGGCCCCGCTATCGCCATGTTCGTGTTTGCCTTGGCGATCGGACTGGCAGTTGCTACCGTGTCGGCTTTCACCGGCCTTGCGATCCGAGACGAGGAATCGGTGCAGGCGTTCGGGCTGATCTGGGTGTTCCCCCTCACCTTCGTCAGCTCCGCCTTCGTGCCGATTCAGAGCATGCCGGGCTGGCTCCAGGCTTTCGCACGCAACCAACCTTTCACAGTGTTCATCGACGAGCTGCGCGCTCTCGCGGTCGGCGGTCCGCTCGTATCGGGGGCATGGCAGAGCCTCGCCTGGATGGTCGCAATATTCGCCGTGTTCACGTGGCTCGCGGCCCGCGCTTACCGCCGGGTGTGAGAGCGGGCGCCGGGCGCGGGCGGCTGTCGTGCTACCAGCTACTGACGAGCTCGATGAGCGTCCTGGTTGCCCAACCCGTTGCGCCCCGGCAGATCCACCCGTCGTCAGCATCCGCCCAGGCAGGGCCGGCGATGTCGAGGTGTGCCCAAGGGCGACCGGTCACGAATTCGGCTAGGAACAGCCCGGCGATGATCGCCGAGGCGCCAGGGCCGGGCGCGACGTTCTTGATGTCGGCCACGTCGGAGTCGAGGTGTTTGCGGTAGCCGCGGTGAAGCGGCAGCTCCCAGCAGGTCTCGCCCACGATGCGACCGGCTTCGAGAACTCTGGCGACGAGCGCGGGGTCGCTTCCCATGACCGCTGCAACCCTGTCCCCGAGCGCGACTCTTTGGCCACCGGTCAGCGTCGCAACGTCGAGTATGGCGTCTGGTTCCTCCTCCATCGCCAGAGACAACGCGTCTGCGAGTACGAGGCGACCTTCGGCATCGGTGTTGAGGACTTCGATCGTCTTTTTGTTGCGGGCAGTCAGCACGTCGCCCGGGTGTATCGCCGTTCCGCTTGGCATGTTCTCTGTGGCGGCAACCCACGCAACTACTTCGACGGGAACCTTCAGCCGGGCGAGAGCGACCGTGGCGCAGATTACTGCTGCGGCGCCTCCCATGTCGTCTTTCATCGTCATCATCGACGCGGCCGGCTTGAGCGAAAGGCCACCCGAATCAAACGTTATCCCTTTGCCCACCAGATGTATCCGAGGAAGCGCTCCGCTGTGGCCTCTCGATGCCACCCCGGCCCCGCCGCGGGTCTTAGAGGTCCCGTCCGGACTGTATTGCATCCGGATCAGGCGCGGCGGCTCGGATGCGCCCGCGGCCACACCTAGAAGGCCGCCAAGCTTCTCCTTGGCGATGCGCTTTTCATCCCAGACGTCGACGTGTACTCCAACCTCTTCACCGTCGAGCGCCGCCAGGCGACTGAGCTCCCGCGGCGTCAGCTGGCGGGCAGGGCAGTTCACCAAGTCACGCGCCCGGCATGCTGCCTCCACGGACGCCTGGCCTTTGCGCAGCCCTTCGCCGGCACCGCTGCCGGCACTCACCACCGTCAAGCGCTCGACACGGTCCGGCAGGCTTCGCGAGGCCGGCGCCCCGATGTAGCGGTAGTTGCCGAGGCCGAAGCCCTCAACTACAGCCCTGACCGCCTCGCCGGCATCGCCTCCAGTCGCTTCGAAGGCAGCTGTCAGCGTTGTCGTGACGAATCGCGAGTCGCCTGCCTGGCGACCGAGCGATGCCGCCGCCCTGCGAAGATCGTCGGCGCCTACAGCACCTTTGGGCCCGACGCCGACCGCTACGATCGTTCCGCCGTCGCGCGATGGAAACGCCTGTGTCTGACCCGGGCGACCTTCGAACCGGCGCTGCGCTAGAAAGGCCCTGTCGACTTCGAAACCGCCACCCTCGGGCACTGACAGGTCGGCGTACACCGGGACACCGAGGACGCCCCTGCGCTGCGGTATGCGTCGCGCGAGCGAAGCCGCAGGAGCTCGGAAAATGCCTTGCTCACCCGGCACGCCGGCCTCGGCGGGGGTCATTTCGCGGACCCTGCCTTCCTCGAAAGCAGCGAGTCCCCGTCCTCCTGCCATCGTGCCATCGTCCAAAGCAGGTCAGAGAGGCGGTTCAGGTAGACCGCCACTTGGCTCTGCTCAGGGCCAGTCGACGGGTCTGGCGGTGCGAGGTCTCCGGGTTCACTCAACGCCACGATCGCTGCCCGCTCTGATCGTCTTGTCACAGAACGTGCCACATCAAGGCCTGCGGCCACCCTGTTGGCTCCCGGAACGACGAAATCCTTGATCGGGGCGAAACGTGGGGTGATCCGATCGATCAGCCTTTCCAGACCCTCGACCATCTGATGGCTCACCATCGTCGAGCCTGCCGTGAGCTTGTGTCGGTTCTGCGGAGCGGTAGCCACCTCGGCCATCGCAACATACAGGTCACGTTCAATTCCTACGAGGATCACGTCGAGCTCTGACCCCGGCTCAGCCTCAGCGCGCACAGCCCCCAACGCCGCCTGTGCCTCGTCGATCGCGCCGTTAGCTTCGATCGTAGACGACGTCTTCGCGACTCGTCCGCCGTAAAGCAGCCCTGTGGTGCCATCGTCTCCGGTGCGGGTGTAGATCTTCATCGAGTCGTCGAGCCTAACCGCGCGCCGCCGACGTAGATCGCCCGCGGATCCATCGGGTCTACTGAAGCGGCGAGGCGAGCGGTGAAGCCGCAGGTTGCGGACCGCTCGAAGGCACGCCAAGGTCGTTCAAAGCATTCCGCATGATCGTCGCAAAAGCCGGTCCGGCGGCCTGCGCGCCGTAGTCGGGAGTGTCGAAGACGGTGACCACTATCGCCAACTGGGGGCTCTGGGCAGGGGCGAATCCGGCGAATGTGGCGTCCGTGCGGTTCATCACGTACCCATTCGGCCCCAAGAACTGTGCAGTGCCGGTCTTACCCGCCACCGCATAGCCGCTCACCTGAGCGGAAATGCCGGTTCCAGCCGATACGACCTGTTCGAAGATGGACGACATCTGCGCAGCGACACCGGACGACACGACTCTCCGTGGCGCCGGCTGTGCAACCGGGTGCGTGTTGCCATGGGGTCCTATCAGCGAAGACACGAGGTGCGGGGCTACGTAAAGCCCACCGTTCGCGATTGTGCTGTAGGCGGCGGCGAGCTGGGCCGTGGTGACCGAAATGCCCTCCCCGTAGGACATCGTCGCAAGATCCACCGGTTTGATTGTGGCTTCCGGCTTGACAATACCGGCCGCCTCTCCAGGAAAATGCACTGGCGTAGAAGTACCGAAGCCGTAAGCTCCGAGGTAGTGGTAGTAGGTTGGCGCCCCGATGCGCTGCACGATTTCCGTCGCTCCGATGTTGGAGGACTGGGCGACGATCCCCGTAACGCTGAGCAGTTCCGTCCCATGCGGCTCGGCATCGTGAATGTAAACCCCGTCAACCGGATAGGCGCCGGGTATCGTGAAAACTTGATCCGGGGTGGTAGCGCCAGTTGCCAGAGCAGCTGAGACGGTTACCAGCTTCATCACGGACCCCGGCTCGTAGACCTGCGTGAAGGCAGCCGGAGTTGTGGATTCAACCGGTTGGATCTCGCTGGTCGTCTGACCGCGCGGAAGGATTTTTCCTCCCGAACCAATCGTCACCGGTACAGCAGCCGCCGGGCCCGACGCATTCTGGGTGCTCGCAGGTCTCGTCAAGTCTGCGACCGCAAGAAGTGCGCCGGTGCGCGTGTCCTCCACAACCGCCGTAGCGCTCACCGCGTGACTCGCTACCAGCGCCTGGGCAAGCGCCTGCTCGGCCTGGTACTGCAGCGCGCTGTCGATCGTCGTCACGACGTCGTCGCCGGCTGCGGGCGGCTGGTCGCGGATGACACCGTTCGGGACAGCCTGACCTGACGGGTCGACCACCTCAACGAGTTGGCCGGGCCGGCCCTGCAACGTCTTGTTGTAAGCGTATTCGAGGCCTGCTGCGCCGACGCCGGCAGAATTAGTAGAACCGACAAGAGGCGACGCGAGCAGGCCTTGCGGATAGAACCGCTCGGGCGCCTGCATGACGAGGATGCCCGGAAGACGAAGTTTCGTCACGGCCGGCCCGGTAGCGATCGGCAAATTCTTGCCCAACTCGACGTAGCCGGTGTGCTCGGTGAGCTGGCTTCGGATCAGCGACACCGGCTCGTGGAGCAGCGGGGCCAGGGACGACGCTTCAGCTTGCGCGTCCTTCACCTGGTAAGGGTCTGCCACGACAGTCGGGCGCATCTCGCTTAGCGCGAAGGGCTGGCCGCTACTGGAAAGAATTGCCCCACGCAGGGCGGGCAGCGGGATCGTGGCAACGTCCTGGTTCTTAGCGAAAGTCTGGTAGCGATCAGCAGCGAACACGTCGACGTAGACAAGGCGACCTGCAACGACGACGAGCGCAGCCGTAACGACTCCGAAGATGGTCAGAAGACGCCGACGGCTTCGCTTAGCTCCTGCCCATGCGACAGGCGCGTTTCTCGGATCCGAAGGCGGTTTCACGACGAAGGCAACTCTACGATGCCCGAGTAGGGATCTGGCGGACCCTCGAACAGATCGACCGGCGCACGCTGCGAATCTCAGTAGCCGCTCAGCGGGGTGGCAAGTATCGGCTGGTGGAACAACACGTCGTAGACTTGGCGGACAACGGGTGCGGCCGCCGACGCACCGTAGCCGGCTTGGGAGATGAAACAGTCGGCCACGTACTGCGGTGAGGATGCCGGCGCGAACGACGTGAACACCGACGTGTACTGCTTGTAGAGCGGCGAAGTATGGGGGATCCCCGATACTGGCTGCGCAGTGCCCGTCTTGCCGCCGACCGGAATCGGATATTTCGTTGCGCCGAACGAATAGTACGCAGTACCAAGGGGATTTGCAGTGACGCCGGTATAGCCTTGGACCATCGCTTGGTGATCAGCGGCCGAAAGCGGGGGGCTCGAAGCCAGCTTTAGCGGCCCATATGTCTTCACCACTTGGCCAGAGGCCGTCTGGGCGTCGAGGACGAGACTCGGCGTCCAAAGAGTCCCACCGTTGGCAAAGGCGGAGTAAGCGTTGGCGAGCTGAAGGGGTGTTACTGCGACGTCGTCCTGTCCGATCGCGGACTCGATGGCGTCACCGACGTAGTAACTGCCGAAAGGATAGGCGACAGGATTCTGGGCGTGAAGCTTCGCCTTCTCTGCTGGGGTGAGGACATATCCGGCTGCTTCGCCCGGCAGGTCGATCCCGCTGTAGCGGCCGAACCCATACTGGCCGGCAATGTGTTGAAAATAGTTCGCGCCGTATTTTGACGGATTGGTGTAAAGAGCCCCGCCGATGTGGTAGAAGAACGCGTCGTCGGACACGGTGAGTGCAAAAGGCAGGTTGACTTCGCCGAAAGACTGGTGCGCGTCGTTTGCGAAGAAATGGCCCGCAACAGTGATTCCGCCGCCGACGTCGTTGAAGTAGGAGTTGGATGTGATGACACCGCTTTTGAGGCCAGCTGTGGCGGTCACCAACTTGAAAGTCGACCCGGGAAAGTACTGGCCGGCGATTGCCCGGTTCTCCAGTGGAGAGCCGCTGGTCGGGCTGGTCAGGGTGGCGTAGTGGGCAGCGCTGATCCCACCTATGAACCATGACGGGTTGTAAGTGGGATACGACGCCATCGCGAGAATCTTGCCGTTGTTCGGGTCCTCGACCACCACCGCCCCTCCGGTTGCGCGGTATAGCCCGCTACCGTCTGAGTCAACCTGCTTGCGTTTGATCGCAATCTCCTGGGCAAGGGCTTTCACTGCGGCCGCCTGCGCCTTGCCGTCTATCGACAGTCGAATGTTGTAGCCGGGAACGGGGGGAGTCGTCGAGATGACCGAAACCACCCGTCCCGTTGCGTCGACCGCGACTTTCTCAACGCCCGGTTTGCCGGCAAGAACGCTCTCGTAGGCCGCTTCTAGGCCGGTCTGGCCGATTTGGGCGTTCGCCTGGTAGCCCTTCGGTCCGAGGACCTTGTACTCGGCAGCGGTGATCTGGCCGACGTACCCGAGGATGTTCGCCGCGGCATTGCCCAGCTTGGTGTAGTAGGGCTGCGGCTGCGTAGACACGCTCACACCAGGAAAAGTGCTCGGGTGCTCCTGGATGTAGAGCATCTGTTGCGGCGTCGGGTCGACCATCACCGTAACTGGGCTGTAGGGGCTGTACTGGTTGTTATTGATCGCGGCCTTCATTGCGGCCACGCTCACACCGTCGAGAACGGCAAGACTCGAGATCTCAGCTGAATTGGTCGCCACTACCTGGCGGTCCACGCTGACCACCGGGACCTCCACGTTACCGACAAGCACGTTCCCGTTCCGGTCGAGGATCTCACCGCGCGGCGCCGGAGTATAAATCGTACGGACAAAGTTCGCTGCGGCGACGACCTGCGAACCGGGGCCCGTAGCGATCTGCAGGACCACGAGACGGGCTACGAGCGCCGCAAACATCACACCTGCGACCACCCTTATCAAGCGCAGACGGAAGGCGACCGGGGATGGGGCTTGCGGATCCACTCCCCGACTTTCTAGCATCCTCGGACCCATCGCAGAGGTCGGCGGCCCGGGCGGATCCTCTGCCGGTATCCTTGGGTGATGTCCAGCTACCTCGACGCGCTCGATGAGAGGGTCGTGATCTTCGACGGGGCGACCGGCACGAACCTGCAACTGCGCAACCTGACAGCCGCGGACTTCGGCGGCCCCGACCTCGAGGGATGCAACGAGGTGCTGGTCGCCACACGACCGGACGTGATCGCCGACCTGCACCGAAGTTTCCTCGACGTGGGCTGCGACGTCGTCGAAACGGACAGCTTCGGGAGCCTGCCCTGGGTGCTAGCCGAGTACGGGATCGCCGAGCGGGCAGGCGAACTCGCCCGCAAGGCGGCTGCCGTAGCGCGCGAAGTTGCGGACGGCTATCCAGGCGGTCGGTGGGTCGCTGGCTCGCTCGGGCCCGGCACCAAGATCGCCTCCCTAGGCCAGATTTCCTTCGCCGCGCAGCGTGACGGCTACCAGCTTGCGGCGACCAGCCTCCTCGAAGGCGGCGTCGACCTCCTCCTGATCGAGACGGTCCAGGACCTCCTTCAGGCGAAGGCGGCGCTGATTGGTTGCCGGCGGGCGATGGAAGCCGCCGGGCGCACCGTGCCGTTACAAGTTCAGGTGACGGTGGAGACCACCGGCCGGATGCTGATGGGCACCGAGATCGGGGCTGCCCTCACCACATTGCAGGCGTTGAGGCCTGACGTGATCGGCTTGAATTGCGCAACCGGCCCGGTCGAGATGACCGAGCACCTGCGCTACCTGAGCGCCCACTCGTCGCTTCCGATATCGGTCCTGCCCAACGCCGGCCTGCCTTCCGTCGTCGACGGTGCCATGCACTACGACCTGACCCCGCAAGACCTTGCGGAGCACCACAGGCGTTTTATCACGGAGCTCGGTGTCCGCGCTGTTGGGGGCTGCTGCGGGACGACCCCGGCGCACCTGCGGGCGGTTGTCGAGTCGTGCAAGGACCTCGCCCCGGCCGCGCGGATGACGGTGCGCCAGCCGGGTGTCGCCTCGATCTACAGTCACGTCGACTTCGACCAAGCGCCGTCGGTGCTGATGGTCGGTGAGCGAACCAACGCCAACGGATCTAAGCAGTTCCGCGAGGCGATGCTCGTCGACGACTGGGACACCTGCGTAGCGATGGCCCGGGACGCAGTCAAAGGCGGCGCGCACGTGATAGACGTCTGCGTCGACTACACCGGCGAGGACGGCGTAGCGGACATGGCCGAGGTCGCAGGCCGCTTCGCTACCCAGGCAACCGTCCCTTTGATGCTCGACTCCACCGAAGCGAACGTGATTGAGACGGGCCTTCAGTTGATTGCCGGGAAGCCGATCCTGAACTCGGTCAACCTGGAGGATGGAGACGCACCCGGCACCCGGCTCGACCTTTTTCTCACATTGGCTCGCGACTACGGAGCGGCGGTGGTCGCCACCTGCATCGACACCGAAGGCCAGGCTCGGGACGCTGCATGGAAACTGCGGGCGGCGCGTGCGATTTACGACCTTGCGGTCGGCCGCTACGGGATCGACCCTGAGGACCTGCTGTTCGATCCTCTGGTCCTGCCCGTCAGCACAGGCATGGAGGAGGGCCGCCGCGACGGCCTCGAGACCATAGAAGGCATCCGGCTGATCAAGGCGGAGCTGCCAGGCGTGCGGACGATCGTCGGTTTGTCGAACGTGAGCTTCGGGCTGAACCCAGCGGCACGTCACGCTTTGAATTCAGTGTTCCTCCACGAATGCCAGCTGGCCGGGCTGGACGCCGCGATCGTCAATCCGGCGCGGATAGTCCCTTTGAACCGACTCGACCCTGACGTCGTCGCGGTCTGCCAGGACCTGATCTACGACCGCCGCGACCCCGCACGTGACTACGACCCCCTCGCCGTGCTTCTCGCCAAGTTCGACGGTGTCTCGCCTACGGCCAAGCACACCGAGGACCGTTCGGGTTGGCCGGTCGAGCGGCGCCTCTCGCAGCGGATCGTAGACGGCGACCGTGACGGCCTGGAGGCAGACCTCGACGAGGCGATCGCGCAAAGCTGGAAACCCCTCGACGTCGTCAACGGACCGCTCCTCGGCGGGATGAAGACCGTGGGAGAGCTTTTCGGCTCCGGCCAGATGCAGCTCCCGTTCGTGCTCCAGTCGGCAGAGACGATGAAGGCTGCCGTCGGCCATCTAGAGCCGCTGATGGAACGCTCGGAGGCGGCCGGCAAAGGCCGTCTCGTGCTGGCAACTGTCAAAGGCGACGTCCACGACATAGGCAAGAACCTCGTCGACATCATCTTCACCAACAACGGCTACGACGTTCGCAACCTGGGGATCAAGGTACCGATCGGCGACATCGTGCGAGCCGCCGAGGAAGTCGGAGCCGACGCGATCGGCATGTCGGGTCTCCTTGTCAAGTCCACGCTGATCATGCGCGAGAACCTCCTCGAGATGAACGACCGCAACCTGTCGCACCTCCCGGTCCTGCTGGGCGGGGCTGCGTTGACTCGCACCTATGTCGAGCGGGATCTGCGCATGGAGTACCACGGCCCGCTCTTCTACGGCAAGGACGCTTTCGAAGGTCTCGCTGTCATGGACAAGCTCATGGACCTCAAACGCAGCGGCACGAGCGACCCCGACTTCGGGAGGCGCCCGGAAGGCCGCGAGGGCGCTCTGCCTCGTGCGATCCGCGCCGACGCCGCTGCCAGCGTTAGATCCCTGGAGCTTCCCCGTCCCGTGCGCTCACCCGCCGTGGCGACTGACAACTCGGTGTTCGCGCCGCCGTTCGTCGGGAGCCGGGTGGAGCGTGGGATAGCAATCGACGACATCGTCTCTTACATCAACGAGACGGCGCTGTTTCGCGGTCAGTGGGGCTACAGGCCGGACAAGGGTGTGTCCGAGAGCGATGCGGAGTTCAAAGACCGGGTGCGCGCGATCCTGCGCGAGCGTCTCGCAGACGCCCGCTTGAAGGGCGCACTGAGACCGGCGGTCGCCTACGGGTACTTCCCTGTCAACTCCGAAGGAGACGACCTGGTCGTGTGGAAGGACACCACGCGAAGCTCGGAGTGGTTGCGGTTCCGCTTTCCCCGCCAGGGCGTCGATCCTTGGATGTCGATTGCGGACTTCTTCCGCCCGTCAGGATCTCCCGACGAGGACTTCGCCGCCTTCTTCGTCGCCAGCATGGGCGAGGAGGCAGCCGCAGAGGCTGCGCGGCTGTTCGCGGCGAACCGCTACCAGGACTACCTTCACTTGCACGGGCTGGGAGTGGAGATGACAGAAGCCCTCGCAGAGTACTGGCACCTGCGGATAAGACAGGAGTGGGGTTTCGCGGACGAGGATGGACCTACGCTTGGAGGGCTGTTCCGCCAGCGCTACCGGGGTGGCCGCTACTCGTGGGGTTACCCGGCCTGCCCGAACCTGGAGGACAACGCGAAGTGCGCAGAGCTGGTCGGGGCCGACCGTATCGGCGTGGAGGTCAGCGAGGACACCTCCTGGCAGTTCCATCCCGAGCAGACGACGGCTGCGATCGTCTGCCACCACCCCCAGGCCAAGTACTTCGTGGTAGACCAAGCGTAGAAAGACTCGCACTTGGATAGCGGGGCGCTACTGACATGTCCGAACCCAGTCATGGTGGCGTGAGAGTTAGGCGTCGGCCGCTGGCAATCGCAACGGCCGTGGTTGTTGGCGGCAAGCAGGTCCGGGCAGCGGGGCGCTCGTACGAATAAATCGCGGACACGTCCAAGTGGTAGCTATGGGTCGGAGAAGATTGCGTGGCCGCCGACTCTGCGCCAGCGGACCGCCGGCTCCCCTTCGATCTGGACCCATTCGAACGTCGCCCGGCCGTCAGGGCCGGCGAAGCTCCATGTCATCTCCCATACCCCGCGGGCGCCCTGCACCGGCTTGACCCGCAGTCCGGCTGGCCACGCGGCGCCGGGATCGCTGACATGGCGCTCGGCGGCTGCGATGAACTCGTCTCGAACCACCTGCGAGAAGTGGCGGAACTCGTCGTCGGAGAGCCGGCGGCGATCACCGGCGAACCGCTCGGTCTGCTGGAACTTCAAGCCAGCCGGCGGTCAGCGGCTTCACGGGCGAGATTGGCCAGGAACTCCTCACTGCTGCCGAACGTCTCGAACCGCCCGGCGGCGATGTCGTCCTGCGCTTCCTGCTCCATCGCCTGCCAGCGCTCAGACCAGAACCACCCCTGGTCGGCGCGGTGCGGTAGCAGTGGGTGCAGCTCGATCACGCCGTCGTCGCGCTCGACGACCTCGACCTGGGCACCCGGTTCGTCGAGGCGGTGGCGGTGGCGGACCTCGGCCGGCAGCGTGATCGACCCACGGCTTGGTGAGAGCACGACGAAGTGCGAGCGACGTGGCTCTGGCATGCGACCCATCGTAGCATCGGAGCGTCGATTTGTTGATTTGTCGATTTGTCGATCCGACAGATCCATACGAGCTGACCATATCGGCGTGGAGGTCAACACCTCCTGGCAGTCCTCCCGAGCAGAGGACGGCTGCGATCATGTGCCACCATCCCCCAGGCGAAGTACTTCGTGGTCGATTAGCCATAAAGATTTTGTTACGTGTTGACTAACGGCCTACTCGAGCCTACGATGAAACCGTTGTAGTGAATCTGCTCCGTATCATGGAGGTGGGAACCGTGGTGAGCGCCCTAGGAAGGATCGGGGGGGGTTAGCACTCCTGGGTAGCCTAACTTTCGGGCTTCCATCATTGCACGCAACGGCTACCGAAGCGCAACCTCCTGTGGATGCTGCATATTACGTGCTCAGCACTTCGTCTGGCGAGGGTTACACGAACGGCTGCGTGCAAGGTCAGAAGGATGCTCAGACTGGCCAGTTCAGCTTGGACATCTTGGATTTTGGTCAACAGACCTCGTCCGGAACCAACTTGACGTATGGGCCCTCAACTCCGATGTCCACAGCGCAGATCGAGTCGTACGTGGAGCAATTCGCGTATGGCTACTCTCAGTGCACCGGATCAGACTCGACGACGGTGACGACGATCGGCGTCGGTACGAATAGCTTTGGCACCGATGTCGGAGGGGCTGCAGCGCAGCGGTGGGTTGACATGATCGATGCCGTCAAAGGTTGGGTTAGTCAGAATGGTTATGGATCCCAGGTATCTGTGGAGGCGGCGGACGACATCGAAACGAGCTTCAATCCCTATGCGGTTGTTGGGCCGTGGGTCGGCCAGCTCTCTGCTGACGGGATGCCGTACGTAGACTACGGCTCCGCAGGCGGATGCAACTCTCCCGTCGCCTTCAATGGCGGTTCGGGCGGTAGCTGCAACA
>JAJZDJ010000237.1 GCA_021828685.1 Actinomycetes bacterium
CCATGGGTGAAGGCGACCTGCTCTTCTTCGCCGACTGGCGAGGCGATCCCGACGAGCGCCTCGACTCCGAAGGAACGCAGGTCGAATCTCTGCTGTGTCACGCTGCTCGGCGCGGAGTGGCCGTCCGCGGCTTGATCTGGCGTTCCCACCTCGACAAGCTGCAGTTCTCCGCTAGCGAGAACCGCCACTTGGGGGAGGAGATCAACGCGGCCGGCGGTCGCTGCGTGCTCGACCAGCGGGTCCGCCCAGGCGGCTCCCACCACCAAAAGTTCGTCGTCGCGCGCCATCCGGGCCGGCCCGCACTCGACGTCGCGTTCGTGGGGGGTATCGACTTGTGCCACAGCCGCAGGGATGACGCCGCTCACGGAGGTGACCCCCAGAGCCAGCCGATGGCCGCCGTCTACGGGTCTAGCCCGCCGTGGCACGACATCCAACTGAAGATCCAAGGGCCCGCAGTCGGAGACATCGAAACGGTGTTCCGAGAGCGCTGGCAGGACCGTACTCCCCTGTCGCTCAACCCGGTGAGGCTCGTCCGTGACCGGCTCAGCCTCTCCGACGCGCGCGGACGGTCATTGCCCGACCAGCTTCCGGACCCCGAGATCAGAGGAGCCCACGCTGTGCAGATCCTGCGGACCTACCCGGCCCGGTGGCCACGGTACCCGTTCGCCCCCGACGGTGAGCGAAGCGTTGCGCGCGCCATCGGAAAGGTGCTCGACAGGGCCCGACGCCTGATTTACATCGAGGACCAGTACTTCTGGTCAAAAGACATCGCGGCGGGCTTCTGCAAGGCTCTCGTGGCGCAGCCCGATCTGCGCATGATCGGGGTTCTACCGCTTTATCCCGACCAGGACGGTGCGACGTCGCTGGCCCCCAACCTCATCGGGCGCTCCGACGCATTGGAACTCCTTACGCGCGCCGCCCCGGGCCGGGTCGCGTTCTACGGCATCGAGAATCACTCTGGCGTGCCCGTCTATGTCCACGCGAAGGTGTGCGTCGTGGACGACATATGGGCGAGCGTCGGCTCCGACAACTTCAACCTCCGGTCCTGGACCCACGACTCCGAGTTGTCCTGCGCCGTCCTTTCCGAGGACGCCGAGCTTGGAAGAGGTTACGCCGCCGAGTTGCGCCTCCGCTTGGCCGCCGAGCACCTCGACCGCGACTTGAGCGACGTCGCGGACCTCGCCGAGCCGCTGGCCGCATTCGACGCCTTCGCTGCGTCCGCCGCCGCGCTCGACCGATGGCACGCGGATGGGTGCAAAGGTCCTAGGCCCCAGGGAAGGTTGAGACGCTACGCCACACCGCAGCTGTCTCGTGTCGAGCGGTTATGGTCACGGCCTGTCTATAGGACCCTCTTCGATCCCGACGGACGACGCAAGGCGATGAGGGTCCAAGGAACCTTCTAGTCGAAGTCGGGTTTGCTCTCACAATTGGACGCTGATCTAATAGGAGAATGGCATGGGACTTCTCCACCGAACCCGACTTCCAGGCGAAACTAGAATGGGTCGACCGGTTCTGCCGGGAGAAAGTGGAGCCGCTCGAGTACGTGCTGCCCTACGCCGTGCGCAACCGCGACCCAGCGGTCCGCGGCTACGTCCGTGAGCTCCAGCAAGAGGTCAAGGATCAGGGATTGTGGGCGCTGTTTCTCGACGAGAACCTCGGTGGCCCGGGCTTCGGTCAGCTCAAACTCGGCCTGCTCAACGAGATCATCGGACGTTACCCGTCCGCCCCCCAGATGTTCGGCGCCGCAGCACCCGACACCGGGAACATGGAGATCCTCGCCGCATACGGCACCGAGGAGCAGAAAGCACGCTGGCTGACCCCCCTGCTCAACCAGGACATGTTCTCGGCATACTCGATGACAGAACCCCAGGGAGGAAGCGACCCCAACCTATTCAAAACCCACGCCCTTCGCGACGGGGACGAGTGGGTGATAAACGGTGAGAAGTGGTTTACCTCCGCCGGACGGGTGGCTGACCTCCTGTTCGTCATGTGCATCAACGGCATGTTCGTGGTGCCCAGAAAGACTCCGGGCGTTGAGATCATGCCCGAGCCCCGCAACCATAACCACATCGTCTACCGCGACGTTCGTGTCCCCGCCGACCATCTCCTCGGTCCGGAAAACGGGGCAAAAGTCCTCGCGCAGCGCCGTCTCGGCGGCGGGCGCATCCACCACGCCATGCGCACTATCGCCCAGTGCAAGCTCGCCTTCGACATGATGTGCGAGCGGGCACTTTCCCGGGAGAGCCACGGCAAGATAATCGCCGATCACCAAATGGTGCAGGAGAAGATCGCCGACTCCTACGCGTCGATACGCATGCTGCGCCTCTTCGTACTCGAGACGGCGTGGAAGATCGACAACACGTCGACCGCCGAAGCGCGCACCGACATCGCCGCGGTCAAGTACACAATGGCGAAGGTACTCCGCGAAGTGTCGTTCAACGCCCTGCACATTCTCGGCTCGCTCGGTACCACCGACCTGACCCCTCTGCAGGCCATGTACGCGGCGGCTCCGACGATGGGTATCGCGGACGGCGTCGACGAGGTGCACAAGGCGACCGTCGCACGCCGGGTCCTGAAGGACTACCGGCCCCATGACGGTTACTGGCCCACCGAGTACTTCCCGGCCAAACGCGAAGCTGCGTGGAAGACGATGCAGCCTGTGCTCGCAGCGAGGCCGGATCTCGCCCAGGCGGCGGACAGCATGCAGAAGTACATGGCAAGCACCAGACACTAAGCCCGCACCAGGCCGGAATCACCGAGGTCCGCAATCACCGAGGTACGCTCAGAGGCCCGTGGGCCGGTCGAGGATCCGGCGTGCGGCCAGCCGTTGCGGTCGCTACTTCAACCGTGCCGCACTGGTGACGCACGCGGCAAGCAAACGATCTTCGTCGGGCCAGTCCAGACTCGTGATTGCCTCGGGTACGGTGACCAATCCGTGCATGGCGAACCACAGTACCGACGTGTCAAGTGCAGCGTCCACGCTGGCGGACTGCCCGGACTCGATGCAAGCCTCGATGGCATCGGTCACCAAAGCAATGGCCTCTTTGAGGAGCGGGGCCGTCTCGACCATCGGTGTTTCCTCGGTCTGCCAGTCTTCGACAAAGCGCCGTCCGATCATTAACCGGTACCGTCCAGGGCGGCTGCGGCCGTAGGATAGGTATGCCTTTGCCATGGCAAACAGCTTTTTGCGCGGGTCGGTCTCTGTGGCCGAGGCCTCGCGGATCCGGTCGATAAACGTTGCGAGTTCCTTGGCCACGACGGCATCGATGATGTCAGTCCGCTGCGCGAAGTGCGGCGCTATCGATGGGGCGGCGATACCCACCTCGCGAGCGATCCCGCGCAGCGTCACCGCCTCCTCTGATCCTGTCCGCTCCAGTATTGCGGTAGCCGCGACGAGGATCTCTTCGCGAAGCAGGGACCCCTCGCCCCGGCGGTTGCGCTTGCGGACCCGCCGTGAATCGTCGGTTGCATTGACGGTCATTGACAACCTTTCAAAGTTTCCACGTCGATAACCTAGCCTTCGGCGACCTCCGGCTTCTAGTTTCTCGTCGTTGCCGCCGCATCGCCGCACCGGCGAAGCACAAACACCGGGTGACGGTCGGCTATGGCACGAAGTTCGCTGTCAGTGCTGTCGGCCCCGACCCCGCCGAAAAAGACTCCGACCTCGAACTTCCAACGCCGAAGGTACTCCCGCAGCACTGGGATCCGTTCATCGCCTTCGACCTCCGTCGCTGCGTAGTTCGCCTTGCGGCGACCGAGAATCAACGACATCGAACCGCTCGCCGCCCGCACGTTGCGGACCCACTCCGTCTCGCCGCGAGGAGAAACCAAGTAGGCGTTCCCCTCGACGATGAGAAGATTAACCGGGGTTCGACGGGGCAGACCGCTCTTGCGGCCGGTGGTCTCAAGGACACGGCTTCCCATCACGCTCAAGCCGGCATGGGTCAATCCGGCGACAAGACGGTTGGTCAGGCGGGTCGCCACCCCAGGGCGGCGGTAGTGAGATGAAGCAGATGAGGACATGCACCCTGTTATAAACGAGATCAGTGTGCATGTCAAGAACATTGTTCTTATTGTGTATAGTGTTTGCATGGTTTCCCGCCGCGAACGGAGTCGCGCTGCGCTGATCTCGGAGATAGAGCAAGCCGCCCGCGACGAGCTCGCAGCTGTTGGGGCGGCAGCGTTGTCCCTGCGCTCCGTAGCCCGCCGAGTAGGGCTGTCCCCGTCCGGCATCTATCGCTATTTCGACGGGCGTGACGCGCTTCTCACGTCGCTGAT
>JAJZDJ010000034.1 GCA_021828685.1 Actinomycetes bacterium
GTCCAGTCGCCTGGACCAGTTGATGTAGCCCGAAGCCGGGCTTTGCGTGATAACCCTCGCTCCAGACATCCTGGACGCTGCGATGGGGTCATGCGAAGCCCGGCTTCTTCGCGTCTGCGATCCTTGGGAGTTCAGTCTCGGTTGCGAGCTGTCGGGCTAGTTGCGAGCTGTCGGGCTAGTTGCGAGCTGTCGGGCTAGTTGCGAGCTGTCGGGCTAGCGGAAATGCGACATTCCTAGTCCGGTGGCGAGACTGTGTCCGTAATTGTACCGGGAATGTGCAATTACGGTCACAGTCTTGCGTCCGGTGCGGCTGTCTGACTAGTTGGCGACTTGGAGGGAGACGTCACGCTCTCAGACGTCGAAGGTGCAAAGGAGTACGACCTGCGCCGGCTGCTCACCTCGATTGGGGTTCTCGGTAGATTAGGGGAATGAGCGAAGCGCTTCAACCTTCGGTGGGATGGGGAGTCCTGCACCTGTTCTGCAAGACCGGACCGTCTACGGACCCCTCTGCTGTCGTTACAGCCGTCAAGCAGACGGTCGAAGCCCAGGCCGGCGGCGTGGCGCACCAGGTGGTCCCCTTCTCCGTCCTCGGCCACAAGGCCGACATCGGGTTCCTTGCGCTGGGCCCCGACTGGGTCGTGCTACGTCGATTCCAGACGGCACTCCAGCGGGCGGGGTTGGTGGTTGCCGACTCTTACGTGTCGCTGACTGAGGTGTCCGAGTACGCGAAGGGCATGCCGGAGGAGCACCTGCGCAGCCGCCTACAGCCGACGTTGCCTCCCGAAGGCAAACGGGCTATCTGCTTCTATCCGATGTCCAAGCGTCGAGGCGAATCCGACAACTGGTACCGCCTCGACTTCGAAGACCGCAAACGGCTGATGATGGAGCATGGAGTCTCCGGCCGGCGTTTCGCGGGGCGGGTCCTGCAGCTGGTAACGGGCTCGGCGGGTATCGACGACTACGAGTGGGGGGTGACCCTGTTCGGCGTGCACCCCGACGACCTCAAAGAGACGGTCTACGCGATGCGCTTCGACGAAGCATCCGCCCTATACGCCGACTTCGGACCCTTCTACGCCGGAATCGTCGGACCCATCGACGAGGTACTTGCCGAAATCGGCCTCCCCTGAATCCCCTACGTGCCGGCGCCAGGCGGCGGCCGGCCAGACGCTAGAGCGGGCCGTTCGCGTGCTTGCGAGACGCCAGGCGCTCCCGCTTGGTCGACAGCAACTCGAACGCTGCCGACACGGCTTTGCGCGTGTCGGCCGGGTCGATGACGCCGTCGACGAAACCTCGCTCCGCCGCGACATAGGGATTGAGGTAGGTCTCCTCGTAGTCGACCGCCAGGCGAGCCTGCGTGCCGGCGTCCTCCCGGCGATGCAGTATCTGCACAGCACCCGCCGCTCCCATCACCGCAACCTGAGCGGAGGGCCAGGCGAGGCAAAGGTCGTTGCCCATCCCCTTCGAGTCCATCACGATGTACGCGCCTCCGAACGCCTTGCGGATGATTAGACACACCCGCGGCACAGTGGCTTCGGCGTAGGAGAAGACGAGTTGAGCTCCGTGACGGATCATCCCTCGCCACTCGAGGTCCTTGCCGGGCATGAAACCGGGTGTGTCGACAAGGGTGAGAAGCGGAAGGTTGAACGAGTCGCAGAACGCCACGAAGCGTGCACCCTTCTGCGATGCGGCGATGTCGAGGGTGCCGGCCATCGACTGGGGCTGGTTCGCAACGACACCGACCGGTCGCCCGTCGACGCGGCAAAGTGCGGTAACCAGTTGTGGCGCCCACGCCGCGCGAAGCTCGAGCAGGTCCCCGTTGTCGGCCAGCGCCTCGATGACCCGACGGACGTCGTAGGAACCGGTCGGGCTAGCGGGGAGGAGGTCGCGCAGCTGCAGGGTGGCCCTGTCGGCTGGGTCGAAGTTGACGCCGCGCGGCGGCGGAGCGTCCGCATGGTCAGGCAGGTAATCGAGGACGGTTGCCACGGCATCCAAGGCGCTCTCGCTGTCGGCGGCGAGCATGGAGGCGACCCCAGACTGGCGTGCGTGGACTCCTTGACCACCGAGCTGCGCCGACGATACCTGCTGGCCGGTGAGCTGAGCGACGGCCGCCGGCCCCGACACGTAGGCGACCGCGTCGGCTGTCATGACAACGACGTCGGCGAGGCCGAGCAGTAGGGCCGGGCCCGACAGCGCGAGCCCGTAGGCGACCACCACGACAGGCACGATGCCCGAGCACGACGACATTGCCTTCGCCGCGCGCCCCCATCCGTCGAGGGCGGCGACTCCCTCGAACACGTCGGCTCCGGACGAGGCGATCATCACCACCAGCGGCAGGCGCTGCTGGAGGGCCATGCTGGCGGCAGCGGCCACCGTCTCGCTGTCGGAGTTGGACAGGGCGCCTCTTCGAACGTCTGGATCCACCCGTACCGAGATGACTTTTCGGCCGGAAGCCTCGAGAAACGAGAGCCCGCTGCGGGTGCCTCCAGGGACGCCCGCCCGCAGGGGCAGCAGCGTGCCCCCGGCTGCGGTGTCTAGAGCCACGACGTTTGAGACTCCGGATCCGTCCCCGCCGTTACGCCGGCCGGTCGCCCCAGGCGCGCAGCGGTCGGACCGGCCGTAGCGTCGGCGCCTGACGAGAGGCTCGATGAGAGAAGATCCACCCACGGCTGCACGCGAAAGTCGCCGCCGTCGATCTCGACCCAGCCTCCTGAGAGGTTCCCGACAGGTCGGCGCTCCAATCCGGCTTGGCGTATCAGCGATCTGATGATGCCGCCGTGGGTTACGACGAGCGCTTGGGAGCCGGCGCCGCCCGTTGCCAGCGCCTGCACCCGGTGCAGCGCTTCGCATGCCCGTTCGTCGAAGCGCTCGAGGGGTTCCCCGCTGGGCGGCGCATTGGATTCGTCGGAGGTGAAAGCTGCGTACTCGGCGGGCCAACCTTCACGAATTTCTGTCGTCGTCATCGCGCTCCAGTCACCGATGTCCCGTTCACGCAGAAGCGGCTCCAGGGTCGTTTCGACGGGCCGATCCCACGCGCCGGCTATCAACTCCCCGGTCTGGCGCGCCCGCAGGAGATCGGACGTGACGACAAGGTCGAAGTCCTCGTCTCGAAGCAGCGCCGCGGCCTGAGCGCACTGGGCCGTCCCGAGGTCGGACAGCGGCGGGTCGGCGTGGCCTTGCCATCGGCCCTCCGCGTTCCAGATCGTCTGGGCATGGCGCAGGAAGAGGAGGCGTGCCACCCGGCAAGGCTAGCGTCGCTCGCTTGACGATATGGCTAGCTTTGAGGGCGTGCAGCAATCGGGCCGGAGGCGACGAGGAAGATGATCCAGGGCCAACCTGTAGCTGTGAGTCTCCTGCTGTTCGCAGCGGCGCGCCAGCAAGCAGGGACTTCGCGGGCGACTTTGAGCGGTAGCACCGTGGCAGACGTCCTTGACATCGCCCGCGACCGCTTCGGCGCAGCCTTCGCCCTGGTGTTGGACGGCTCACGAATCTGGGTCAACGGCGAGCCCGCCACCTCGGAGACACTGTTGGTCGAAGGCGACGAAGTCGCCGTGCTGCCTCCCGTCTCGGGGGGATGAACTGACGGGATGAACTGACGGAGGGTGTAGCGATCAGCGCGTCGCCGCCTGTTTCGAGCTGCCAGGTGGTCGCACATTGAAAGTCGATCAGAGTCGGGTAGCCTTTGGTCTTGAGATGGCTGAGCTAACGGAAGTCACGGACCCTCGATTCCTCGAAGGAATCGAGCTGTGGACCATAGACGAGGTTCGAGCGACCCGAGATGATCTTGCGGCGATCGAAACCGGCCTGTCGTATTTGCGCCGGGTGGTGCAGTCTCGACTTGACATCGTTTTCGCTGAGCGGAGTCAGCGGGAGTCCGGCGAGTCTGCCGGCGCAGCGGGGCTGGTCGAGAAGCTCCCCGAGATTCTCGGCTCCAACCTGCGAAGCTCGGGAACCGGAAGGCTCAACACGTCTTTCATCCCGACTCGTGTACCAGAGGAGCTGGACCGTCGCTTGGAGGCGATCCTCCCAGCGTCGCGGGTCGGTGGTCTGTCGGATCTGAGCACCGACCAGCTATCCGACGCGGCGCGGTCGCTTGCGGATTTGGAGCTCCTCGTGTCATCCGAACGCCGTCAGGTTTTCGACGTGATCGACCGGCTGCAGGACGAGATCGTCCGGCGCTACAAGACTGGCGAGGCTACGGTCGAAACTCTCCTCGCGTGAGCTGTAGCGGCGTGGGATGTTGGGTACGGACGTTCGGCCTGGCGGAGCAGGGATAATGAAGGAGGATTCGGATCCCTGGGCGGAGTTGGGCGAGTTCATCCGAGAGCAGCGCGCCGTGGCGAGGCTGTCCATCCGGAGCCTGTCGGACCTGGCGGGCGTCTCCAATCCGTACTTGAGTCAAATCGAGAGAGGGCTCCGCAAACCTTCGGCGGAGATACTCCAGCAGATAGCGAAGGCGCTGCGGATCTCAGCGGAGACGCTGTACGTGCGAGCCGGGATCCTCGACCCGCCGGACGTCAGCGGCAGCCTCGGCAAGGCGATCCTCGCCGCTAGCGGATTGAGCGAGGAGCAGAAGCAGACCCTGCTGCGGGTGTACACGTCGTTTCTCCGTGAGAACACCCGTCGAGACGACGACAGCCAAGGATGAGCACCTCGCCTAGTGAGCCGTTCTCCGTCAGGACCGGCCGGGAAGCTCGCGGCGGGAGGCTGGCGATCCTTTCGATGCACACGTCGCCGCTGGCTCAAGCCGGCGCCGGTGACGGCGGCGGGATGAACGTCTACGTGCGTGAGCTGGCGTCATCGCTCGCCCGGATGGGAGTCGAGTGCGAGGTCTTCACGAGGGCTGAGAGCCCGGATCAGCCCGCTGCGGTGTCGGTTGAACCGGGTTTCACGTTGCACAATGTGGCGGCGGGCCCGCGCGCTCCTGTCGCCAAGGAGTCGCTCGTAGACCACGTCGACGAGTGGACCCGGGCGGTGGGCTCCGAGCTTCGCGCCATGGAAGCCAACGACACGCCGGTCTCGGCGATACACACGAACTACTGGCTTTCCGGCTTGGCAGGCCACACGCTCAAGCACGAGCTCGGGGTGCCGCTGCTGGTCACCTTCCACACTCTCGATCGGGTGAAATCGGATTCGGCCCTAGGCGGCTCGACGTTCGGAGAGCCGGCGATGCGAAGCGCCGCCGAGGCGCAACTCGTGGGCTGCGCGGACGCCCTGCTCGCCTCGTGTCGCGTGGAGGCCGACCAGCTCGTCGACCTCTACGGTGCCGAACGCTCCCGTATCGTCTCGGTGCCACCCGGGGTGCAGCACGCTTACTTCGGTCCAGGAAACCGTGCTCAGGCGAGGCGTGCGGTCGGGCTCGATCCGGATGCACCCGTCATCTTGTTCGTCGGGAGGATCCAGCCGCTCAAAGGTCCTTCGATGGCCGCAGAAGTTCTCGTAGAACTGCACCGCAGCCGCCGTGACTCCCCGGGTCGAAACTCGCCGGCACCGACGCTCGTGATAGTCGGCGGCCCGAGCGGACCGGACGGGAACCGGGAGATGGCTCGGGTCCAATCCATTATTTCGTCCGAGGGTCTGTCGGACTTCGTGCGTATCCTCGACCCGCAGCCTCACGAGATGCTCTCGACCTATTACCGCGCCGCTGACGTCTGCCTGGTTCCGAGCTACTCGGAGTCGTTCGGGATGGTGGCGCTCGAAGCTGCGGCCTGCGCGACACCGGTCGTCGCAGCGGCCGTGGGAGGGCTTACGACTGTGGTCGTCGACGGCGAGACCGGCTTCCTCGTGTCGGACCGCTCCGCCAAGGGTTTCGCTGTCCCGGTCGCCCGCCTCTTGGGCTCGCCCGAATACGCTGCGCGCATCGGTCGGCGTGCCACGTCGTGCGCGAAGGCCTACACGTGGAGACGAGCAGCGGGGCGGATGTGGGAGAAGGTCGAATCGCTTACGGGAAGCGAGTTGGTAGCGTGCGGCTGACCGGGCTGATGGCCTGACCTGAAAGGCTTCGCGGGCCTTGCCGTCCTCAGCCAAAGGCCGGTACCCTCGCTAAAGCCGTTCGCCCGACAAGCCGGCCGGCGGGTTCGCTCGGGGAAGTGCGAACAATCCGGCCGGCCTCGGGCAGCGGTGACAACGCGGACACACGGTCCGTATATGGTCTGTGCATGAGCACGACAGGTCCCGCTGCGGGTGCGTCCCCCGCGACCCACGACGCGAATCCGCTGCGACCTGGATGGTCCAGCCGGCTCATCGTGGCCGGAGGCGGACGCATGGGGGAGGCTCTCCTAGTTGGACTGCTGGCGGCCGGCTGGGCCCCTCGCCGGATAGCAGTGGTGGAGCAGTCCACTCGGCGCATGGATGAACTGGTCTCGGCAGGCTACCGGGAAAAAGGTCTCCTTTTGGCGTCCAAGGTCGACGAAGCCGTAGCGGCCCTCGGCGAACCGACCGGAAAGCTCGGTGCTGTAGTGGCTGTCAAGCCGCACGACGTGAGGGCGCTCTGCGGCGAGCTCAAGGCGTCCGGCGTCGATCGGGTTCTGTCGATCGCGGCGGGCGTAGCGCTCCACTACCTCGACGAGTGGCTCGCTCCCGCCGGGGTGATCCGGGCGATGCCGAACACTGCCGCCCTGGTCGGAGCGGCGGCGAGCGCCCTGTCGCGGGGGGTTTCCGCCGATGATGATGACACTTCGTGGGCGACGGGAGTTCTTGGCGCCGTGGGTAGTGTCGTCGAGCTCCCCGAGGCGTCACTCGACGCCGTGACGGGTCTGTCGGGGTCAGGACCTGCCTATGTGTTCGTGATGGTCGAGGCGCTCATCGACGCCGGCGTGTACGTCGGTCTTCCCCGCCCGGTCGCACGAGACCTCGCGATCGCGACCCTCGCCGGCTCGGCGAAGCTCCTTCAAGAAACCGGCGAGGAGCCGTCAGCTTTGCGCGCGGCGGTCACCTCGCCGGGGGGAACGACCGCGGCGGGACTGCACCAGCTGGAAAAGCATGCTGTGCGGGCCGCGATCGTGGAGGCTGTAGCAGCTTCGACAAGACGTGCCGGCGAGCTCGGAGGCAACAAGCCTGACCGTCACGGCTGACGATCGCAGTAGCGGCACCCCTTTTCCCCCTAATGTCCCGAACCTGTCCGATAGTCGCCGATGTCACCTTGTGGCTACGCCCCCAAGCGACCTGGTGCAGGTACCATTTCTAGCGTGATAGGACACCGCATACCCGAGGCGACGGTCAACCGCCTCCCTGTTTACCTGCGGGCCCTAGCCGAAGCTTCGAGCTCCAGCCCGACGATATCTTCGGAATTGCTTGCCGAGAAGGCAGGCGTCAATGCTGCGCAAGTCCGCAAGGACCTTTCCCACCTCGGGTCGTACGGCACCCGGGGGGTGGGTTACGAGGTCGGCTACCTGATGCACCAGATCAGCCGCCGCCTCGGGGTGGACAGTGAGCTCCGAGTCGCGATCGTTGGTGCAGGGAATCTCGGCCAAGCATTGGCGACATACGGAGGATTCGCGTCCCGAGGGTTCCAAGTGGTTGCAACGTTTGACTCGGACCCAGGGAAAGTCGGCCATCGCGTGGGTACTACATCGGTCCGGCCTGCGTCCACGATGTCGGACGTCCTTCTCGAGTTGAAAGTAGACATCGGTGTTGTGACGACGCCAGCCTCCGCAGCGCAGTCCACCGCTGACGTGCTCGTGGCCGGCGGCGTCAGCTGCATCCTCAACTTCGCCCCGACGACCGTCGTAGTCCCCGAGTACGTCGCCCTTCGTCAAGTAGACCTCGGTGTCGAGCTTCAGATCCTGAGCTTCTACCGCCAAAGCGAGGCGGCCCCGGTCGCGGCGGGGGAATGACGATGCCGGTCGCCGATCCCCTCTACCCGGTCAGTCTCGTGATAGCCGGCCGGCGCTGCGTGGTCGTCGGCGGTGGGAAGGTAGCGGCGCGCAAGGTGGCTGCCCTTGTCGATTCGGGTGCGCTGGTCAGCGTCGTCGCGCCCGACGTCTGCGACGAGATCAAAGCGATGGACGTGGAGGTGCACGAACGCGGATACGAGCACGGCGACCTCGCATCGGCATGGCTAGCCATTGCCGCTACCGACGAACCCGACGTCAATCGAAGTGTGCACGCCGACGGGATCGCCGCACGAGTATGGGTCAACTCCGCCGACGACCCCGAGTTCTGCGCATTCACCTTGCCGGCCGTCGCTCGCTGCGGGCCCGTGACGGTAGCCGTGTCGACCGGTGGTCACAGTCCAGCTTTGGCCGGCTGGATCCGCGATCAGGTAGCAGGCACGCTCGGTCCGGAGGTGGGGGCTCTCGCCGAGATGCTGTCGGAGGAGCGCGAACGGATCCAGGAGTCCGGGCGATCCACCGAGGGCCTCGACTGGCGGAGAGCGCTCGATTCGGGCATGCTCGACCTTATCCGTGAGGGCCGGACGGCCCAGGCAAGGGAGCGCCTCGAGGCGTGTCTGTCGTAGTTATAGGTCTCAACCATAAGACTGCCCCGGTCGAGGTGCTCGAAACCGTCGCCGTCCCTGAAGCCACCCTGGACAAGGCCCTGCACGAACTTTCGGGCTACGACCAGCTGAGCGAGGTTGTATTGGTTTCCACGTGCCAGCGGACGGAGATCTATTCGGTGGCGCGCCGCTACCACCCGGCAGTCGGCGCGATCCGCAGCTTCCTCGCCGAGTGGGGCGATACGGCCCCCGACACGCTCAACTCACACCTCTACGAGTACCACGACGAGGCTGCGGCCCGGCATCTGTTCAAGGTGGCGGCAGGCTTGGATTCGGCGGTGCTGGGCGAAGGCGAGGTGCTCGGCCAGCTCGCCGACGCGTGGGAGTCCGCGCGAAGAGAGGGAGTGTCGGGTCCGGTGATGGCCACCCTTTTCCGCCACGCGAGCGAGGTAGGCAAACGGGTCCGAACGGAGACCGCTATCTCCCGAGGCACGACTTCGCTCTCGCAGTCGGCTGTCGCGCTCGCCCGGGCGGAGCTCGGTTCACTTCGAGAACGCACGACCCTCGTGCTTGGAGCGGGCGGCATGGGTGAAGCGATGGCGCAGGCGCTCGCCGCCACCTCGGATGACGGCAGGGTTCTCGTCGCGAACCGGACACAGAGCAGAGCCGACGAGCTCGCCCGACGCTGCGGCGGGCAGGCGATCGGCTGGGACGAGCTCGGCGAGGGCCTCGTCGAAGCCGACGTCGTTCTCGCGTCGACGGGCTCGCAGTCGGCGATCCTACACGCCGACATTGTCGCCGTAGCGCTGTCGCTCCGGCCGAAGCGACCGATGCTCATCATCGACATAGCGGTGCCTCGCGATGTCTCGCCGGAGGTGGCGTCGATACCCGGGGTGACACTGTTCGACATGGACGACATCGCCGAGTTCGCGAATCGGGGGATGGACGGCCGCAGGCGTGAGGTCCCCCGCGCCGAATTGATCGTCGATGCCGAAGTCGCCCGATACTGCGAACGCCAGGCGCAGCGCGAAGTTGCGCCGGTCATAGCGTCGCTATTCGAGCGGGGCGAGGAGCTTCGCACAAGCGAGCTGGAGCGCTTCTCTTCACGTTTGGCCCAGCTCGGGCCTGAGGAGCAGCGCGCGGTGGAGGCCCTCACCCGCGGGATAGTCGCGAAGCTCCTGCACGAGCCGGCGGTTGCTCTCAAAGCCGGTGTCGGCACCCCGCAGGGCGAGCAGCTGGCGGAGTCCCTTCGTGCCTTGTTCGGGCTGTAGTTGGTCGAACGACTGATTCGCCTCGCCACTCGGGGCAGCCCCTTAGCGTTGTGGCAGGCAGAGGCGGTGGCTGCGAAGTTGAGAGCCGTCGCCGCGGGGATTCGCGTCGAGCTCGTCGTCGTTGACACTGCGGGCGACCTGAACCTCGACCGCCCGATAGGCGAGATGGGAGGTCGAGGCGTGTTCGTCAAAGAGGTGCAAGCAGCTGTGATCGAGGGACGCGCCGAGGTAGCGGTCCACTCGGCGAAAGATCTCCCGTCCACAACCCCGCCCGACCTCCTCCTTGTGAGTGTTCCCGAGCGGGGCGACCCCCGCGACGCGCTCGTCGGAGCGACCCTCTCAGGGCTTGCTCCCGGGGCTAGGATCGCGACCGGTTCAGCTCGGAGGCGGGCTCAGCTTGCTTGGCTGCGCCCTGACCTCACCTTCGAGGAACTGCGCGGGAACATAGCCACACGCCTTGCGAAGCTGCCCCCGGGCGGCGCCATCGTCATGGCGGCCGCGGCGCTCGAGCGGCTCCAACTGCAGCCTGGGGTCGTCGACGTCCTGTCCGTATCGGACATGGTTCCCCAAGCCGCTCAAGGCGCGCTTGCCCTCGAGTGCCGGGCGGGGGATGCGTTGTCGATCGCGCTTCTCGCGGCTATCAACAACGTCGACGCGTTCGCCTGCGTCAGCGCGGAGCGGGGCTTCCTGGCGTCGGTCGGTGGGGGCTGCGACCTGCCGGTCGGCGCTCACGCGACCCTTGACGGCGAGGTCATGACCGTCGAGGGTGTCTTCGCATCCCTCGACGGGAAGGTCGTGCTTCGCGACCGCAGGAGCGGGCCTCGAACCGAGGCGGCGTCGCTCGGGTCTGAGCTGGGGAGCTCTCTGTTCCGCGCCGGCGGCGATCTGCTGGAACCCGAGGCAGAGCAGCGGACGGCTCCCTCATGACTGTCTACCTAGTGGGAGCGGGTCCGGGTGACCCCGGGCTCATGACGTTGCGTGGAGCGGAAGTTCTCGCCAAGGCGGATGTGGTCATCCACGACCGGCTGGCCGATCCGAGGGTGCTCGCTATGGCACCGGCGAGCGCGCTCCTAATCGACGTGGGTAAGTCGCCGGGCGGACCTGTTCGACAGGACGAGATCAACGACCTCCTCGTGAGCGAAGGAGCGTCCGAGGCGGTTGTCGTGCGCCTGAAAGGCGGGGACCCTTTCGTCTTCGGTAGGGGAGGGGAGGAGGCCGAGGCCCTGGCGCGGGCGGGTGTCGGATTCGAGGTGGTCCCGGGGATCACCTCGGCGATAGCAGTCCCCGCGTACGCAGGGATACCGGTGACACATCGGGGGGCGGCGACGTCGTTTACCGTCGTCACAGGCCACAGTCGCCACGCAGTCGACCGCGACACCGACTGGGAGGCGCTCGCCGTGGCGGGCGGGACAATCGTGGTGCTCATGGGGGTGGCGCACCGTGCGCAAATCGCAGAGCGGCTGATGCTCGGGGGCCTCGATGCGTCCACCCCCGTCGCAGCCGTTCGTTGGGGGACACGACCGGAGCAGACGACTGTCAGGGTCCGCCTCGATCAGCTGGGCCAGACTCCGCTCGATCCGCCAGCGACGATTGTCGTTGGTGCTGTAGCGGGACTTGACTTCAGCTGGTTCGAGCGCAAACCTCTCTTCGGACGGAGGGTGGTCGTAACAAGGGCGAGGGCTCAGGCGTCCCGCGTGACCAAGCGCCTCGAGGACTTGGGGGCGCGGGTGTTCGAAGTTCCGACCATAGCGATCGAGGACCCGGGAGACGGGGGAGCGGCACTCGACTTGGTTTCAAAAGCTATCGGCGGCTACGACTGGGTGGCTTTTACGTCCGCCAACGCCGTTGAGGCCGTCATGGCGCGCATCCCCGACGCCAGATCGCTAGCAGGTGTCAAAGTTGCCGCTGTCGGGGACGCAACCGCCGAGGCGCTTGCCAGTTACAGAATCGTCGCCGATCTCGTTCCGGTCCGCCGCGACGCCGAAAGCCTCGTCGATGAGTGGCCGCAGGGATCAGGAAGAGTGCTCTTTCCACGTGCGGCGGCGGGCCGCGACATTCTCGAGCGCGGTCTGGGCGCCAAAGGCTGGTTAGTGGAAGTTGTCGAGGCGTACCGTACCGTGCACCCGGAGCCGGAGGCGGCCGACCGCAGACGGGTGCGCCAAGCCGACGCAGTGCTGTTCAGCTCATCGTCGAGCGTGGACGGTTTCGTCCAGTGTTTCGGTGCGTCTGGAGCGCCGTCCTGTGTGGTTTGCATCGGCCCGGTCACTGCAGCGACCGCCCGAAGCGCCGGCATGCAGGTGACCGGCGTCGCTCGGTCTGCGTCGGTGGACTCGATGCTCGACGCACTGCTCGACACTTTGGCCTAGTAGCAGGCGCAGGCGCAGGTGCAGGCGTAGGGCCGCGGTCCGCCGGTTTAGGAGTCGACGCGGCAGGCGATGACGGCGTTAGCAGCGCACCAGGTCGATGCCTTGGTCCAAGCGGTGCAGATCATCTGCGTCGCTGGTGACTGTTACTCCGTCGACCATGCGGGCGACGAGGACGACAGAAGCGTCGATGGCGTCCGATGTCGCTGTAGCCGCGCACAGCTGTCCTGCAGCTCTCGCGCTTGCAGCGTCAAGAGGATGGATCTCCACCCCCTCGGCGGAGACGACTCGCACGAGGCGCACTTGCCGGGCTGGATTTCGCCACGCCTGAGCCAAGGCGCCCGCCGGCACGTGGATGTCCTCCGCAAGCTCCAGAAGCCGGATCACACGCCGGTCGGCTCGTTCGATTGCGATGAGAGCGCCAGCGTCGAGGACTACAGGCCGAGGACGCTTCGTGCCCACGCTGTCTCCTCGTCGGTCGCCGGCCCGAGACTGGAGCGGATCTCCTTGAGAACGTCGGCCAGCTTCTCCCGGTGCGCCCTATCGGTCATAGCCGAGGCCACCCATGCGCTCAGCGACGGTGCGCGCCCGGCAGCGACCGCCGCCTCAGCGGCACGCACCGCCTCCTCGTCGACGGTGACTGTCACCCGTGTTCGCATACGACAAACATACTACTGCAGCAGATCGTAAGCATGCCCCGACTTTTCCTCGTCGAGGTTCCTTGCAGCGCGTCGAGCCGCTCGTCGAAGTACTGGCCTCCAGACCCCTCTAGACCGGGCCTTGATCGGCCTGCGCTTGTCGAAGGCATGCCAGTTCCGCCTGCACGGACTCAAGTTGAGCCTCGAGCAGCAGGATCCGCTTGATACCGGCGAGGCTCATACCTTCGCCGGCCAAGTCGGAGACCCTGCGCACCTGGCCTATCTCGCTGCGGCTGTACCGGCGCTGCCCACCGTCCGACCTGCTCGGCGACACCAGGCTTTCGACGTCGAGTCGCCTGAGGAAGGCCGGCTGGACTCCGAGCATCGACGACACCTGCCCGACCGTATAGATCGCGGCGTTGGTGTCGTCGATGGCCAGGCGAGGGACTTTAGGCTGCAATGACGTGCTGGTTCGCGCCGGCTTGAACCTCGACCTTGCGAGGCTTCGCCTGCTCGGCGACCGGGATCTCCAGACGGAGCACGCCGTCGGTGTAGGTCGCCTTGATGGCGTCGGTGTCAAGAGTCTCGCCGAGGAACAGTTGCCTGCTGAAAGTTCCAAACGGACGTTCCGAGACGACGAGCTCTTTGCCGTCTCCATCTTGGCGAACCCGAGACGCGTGCACGGTGAGCACGTTGCGTTCGACGGTCAGGTCGATCGAGTCGACCGAGATCCCCGGAAGGTCGAACTCGACGACAAAACGATCGCCTGAGCGGTAGGCGTCGATCGGCATCGGAGCGGGCCGGGACGGTGTGCCGAAGACCTGGGAGGTGAGCTTGTCCAGTTCACGGAAAGGATCTGTCCGCATCAACATCACTTTGTTTGCCTTTCTATGTGAGAGTTACTAATGGACAACAACAAGATTAGTGTATCAGTAGGTTAGGAAACCTACAAGTATTTTTGTAAGTTTTTCGGGATACGCTTGGCGTGTGCCTTACCCCCGGGTCCGGATGCGCCGCCTTCGAACGAGTCCGCGGCTTCGCGCAATGGTCGCCGAGACCACGCTCACGCCGAACGACCTCATCGCGCCGCTGTTCGTCCGTGAAGGCATCGAGGAGCCCGCGCCGATCCCGTCGATGCCCGGCGTGCTCCAACACACCCTCGCCAGCTTGAGCGCCGAGGCGGACCGCCTCGTCTCCCTTGGCGTGCCCGCGATCATGCTGTTCGGAGTTCCTTTGGTGAAGGACCCGGCGGGGCTCGGCGCGTCGGATCCGGACGGGATCGTGCAGGTGGCACTGGAACACCTCGCCGGAAATCTCGGCGAGAAGCTCCTTCTCGTCGCCGACCTGTGCCTGGACGAGTACGCCGACCACGGCCATTGCGGACTGCTCGACGACCGGGGTCTGGTCGACAACGACGCCACGCTGGAGCGCTACTGCGAAGTTGCGGTGGCGCAGGCCCGTGCGGGCGCTCACCTAGTCGGACCTTCGGGGATGATGGACGGCCAAGTCGGCGCGATCCGCAAGGCGCTGGACGACAGCGGCTTTCCCGACGTCGGGATCCTCGCCTACGCGGCGAAGTACGCCTCGGCGCTCTACGGGCCGTTCCGCGACGCTGTAGACGTGCAGATAGCCGGCGGTGGTGACCGCAGAGGCTACCAGCAGGATCCGGCGAACCGCCGTGAGGCGATCCGGGAAGTGCAACTCGACATAGACGAGGGTGCGGACATCGTGATGGTCAAGCCTGCGCTGTCGTATCTCGACGTGATTGGCGAAGTGAGGCGGCGATTCGACGTGCCGGTGGCCGCCTATCACGTGAGCGGCGAGTACTCGATGGTCAAGGCTGCGGCCGAGCGCGGCTGGATCGACGGACATGCGGTCGCGTTGGAGCAGACGTTGGCGATCAAGCGGGCCGGGGCGGACATGATCCTCACCTATTTTGCCGGCGAGCTGGCGGAGTCCCTCGGTGGCTGACGGGGATCGCTCGGCGGAGTTGTTCGCCCGGGCGTCGAAGGTCATCCCCGGCGGTGTCAACTCGCCGGTGCGCGCCTTCAAGTCCGTAGGCGGGACCCCCTATTTCGTCGAGCGGGCCGCAGGCGCCTACGTCTGGGATGTCGACGGCAACAAGTACATCGACTACGTGCAGTCCTACGGCGCGTCGATAGTCGGCCACGCGCACCCGAAGGTCGTCGAAGCGGTGACCGCCGCCGCCAGCCTCGGAACAAGCTTCGCGGCCCCCACCGAGCGGGAGGTGCTCCTCGCTGAAGCCATCTCCGGGCGCGTCTCCGGGGCCGAGATGGTCCGCCTCGTCAACAGCGGCACCGAGGCGACGATGTCGGCGCTGCGCGTCGCGCGCGCTGCCACGGGCCGTGACCGGGTGGTGGCGTTCGCCGGCTGCTACCACGGCCACAGCGACGGGCTCCTAGCTAGCGGCGGTTCGGGTGTCGCGACGCTCGGGCTTCCCGCATCGGCGGGGGTTACCTCGGCGGCGGTCGCGGACACGGTCATCGCCCGCTACAACTTGGTGCCGGTCCTCGACGAGCGTGTCGGCGCCGTCATAGTGGAGCCGGTGGCAGCGAACATGGGCCTCGTTTCTCCTCAACCCGGCTTCCTGGAAGGGTTGCGGGCCGAATGCGACCGCGTCGGGGCGCTCCTCATATTCGACGAGGTGATCACCGGCTTCCGCCTCGCCTACGGCGGGGCAACGGAGTTCACGGGCGTCACCCCGGACATGTGGTGCTTCGGGAAAGTCATCGGAGGCGGCCTGCCCCTCGCCGCGTTCGCCGGCCGGCGGGACCTGATGGAACAGTTGGCACCGGTCGGTGCGGTCTACCAGGCGGGCACCTTGTCGGGAAACCCCTTGGCGACCGCCGCAGGGCTCGCCGTGCTCGAACTTCTGGACCGGCAGAGCTACTCCGATCTCGCCGACCGGGTCCGCCACTTCGCCGGCATGGTCGCCGGGGCCGCCGGGCCGGAAGTCCAGATACCGGTGGCCGGCCCGCTCATGGGCGTATTCTTCGGTGCAGAGACCGTGGTCGACTACGAAGGGTCCGGCCACTCAGCTGCAAGCGGACGCTACGCCCCCATGATGCACGGCCTGCTCGAGCGGGGAGTGGCGATCGCTCCGGGAGCCTACGAAGTGATGTTCCCGAGCCTCGCCCACAGCGAATCGGACTTCGAGCGCACCGCTGAGGCGTTCGGGGTCGCGGCGGCGCTTCGCTGAGGGCGGCGCTGTGCTGACAGCGGCGCTTCGCTGATAGCCGCTCAAGCGGCGTCGGGCACCAGGCGGGCCAACTTCGACAGCGCCTTGTAGGCGGCTTCGGCCGGGCCGACCTCGTCGGGTCGCAGGATATTGGACATGATGCGAAGCACCCACTCCATGAGACTGCGGCTGTGCATCCCGGTGCTCACGAGAGTCTTCATGATCTGAGGGTGGCCTATGACATGGACGAACGCCCTGGCGACCCTGTAGTACAGGTCGAACTCTTCGTGGAGGCGCTGCTCATAGCCTCGAAGCGCCATACCGTCCCCGGAATCGAGCGCTGCTCCCACCGCCTCGGCTGCGTAGCGGCCGGACTCGTACGCGTACGCGATTCCCTCCCCGTTGAAAGGGTTGATCGTGCCTCCCGCATCGCCGGTGATCAGCCACGTCGGCCCGCTACGTGGTCCAACCGACAGCCCCATCGGCAGCCTGCCGCCTGTCGGCGGACCGCAAGCAGTCTCGGGCCGGATGTCCCAAGACGCCGGGGCGTACTCGGCGAAGCTCGCCAGCAGGTGCGTCGTGTTGACAGCTTTCCACTGGTTGAACGTCGAAAGCAGCCCGACCCCGACGTTGATGCGTCCGTCGCCGACAGGGAAGATCCATCCGTAGCCGGGCAGCACGTTTCCCGCCTTGTCGCGGATGTCGAGCCAGCTGTCGATCCAAGGCTCGTCGTGGCGGGGGGAGGTCCAGTACCCGCGGATAGCCATTCCCAACGGGAACGTCCGGTTACGCGAAGTGCCAAGGCTGCGCCCGAAGCGGGAGTTGGCGCCGTCGGCGACGACGGTGTAGCGCGCCCGGATCTCGGCATCGGCGGTACCAGGTTCGCCGGTCTTGCTGTGGACATGGGCGCCACGCAGGATCCCCCGCTCGAACAGGGCGCCCACCGCCTCTGTTCCGTCCCACACCGTGGCGCCCGCCTTCGTAGCCCTGTCGGCGACCATCGCATCCAGGTCTTTGCGGGTGATCACGTAGCCGTAGCCGGGCAGTTCGGGATGGGAAGGCCAGGCGAGCTCGAGGGTGCGCCCGAACCCGTGGGAGCGTAGGCCGCTATAGCGGTGACCGGACGTTGCAAGGTCGTCGGCGAGGCCCATGTCCTCCAGCTGGCGAACCGATCGCGGGGTCAGCCCGTCGCCGCAGGTCTTCTCGCGCGGATACGACTTGCGCTCGACGAGGACTACGTCGTGGCCGGCCCGGGCCAACCAGTACGCGCAAGAGGCCCCAGACGGGCCGCCACCGACGACGAGGACATCGCAGGTTCGCGACGACACTTCCCGAGGATCACTCACCCGAACGAGGCTACCGGACGTCTCGGGATATGGACGCGTGTCGCAGCGACCGCCTTCGGCTGGGGTGCGCGGTCCCTGCGGCGCCGGGACCGATTGGGCGCTCGTTCTCGCAGGCACTAGCATCCCATCCGTGGAGCAGTACCTTCCCATATTGCTATTGCTCGTCCTTGTAGCCCTGTTCTCTATAGGATCAGCGGCAGCGTCGAGAGTGCTGGGGCCGAGAAGGAGGCCTACGGCGGCGAAAGTCGGACCCTACGAGTCCGGGATCGTGCCGCGCTTTCGGGCTGCGTCGCGCTTCTCGGTGCGCTTCTACATGGTCGCCATGATCTTCATCATCTTCGACATCGAGGTGATATTCCTCTATCCGTGGGCGGTCATGTACCACCAGCTTTCGACGTTCGGCCTCGCGGAGATGGGGACGTTCGCCGCGGTTGTGTTCGTGGCGTTCGCGTACCTCGTGTCCAACGGGGCGCTTGACTGGGGACCCGGCGCCAAGCGCGGGGGACGTGCGCCGCTGGTGCTCGCCCGCAGCACGACGGCCTCCGTGCGTAGGGTGCGCCGCCCGGCAGAGCTTGCAGGAGGAGCGGAGCCGCGTCCGGTCGATTCCCCGGCCGCAGGGTCGGCGGAGCGTCCGGGTGTCCGCACCCCCGAGCCGGCGCAGACGGTCTGAGGAGACAGATGGGACTGGAGAACCTTCAACACAACTTCCTTACGGGGACACTCGAGGGCATGGTCAAATGGGCCCGGGCGTCGAGCTCGTGGGGCGCGAACTTCGGGCTCGCGTGCTGCGCCATCGAGATGATGGCCAGTGGCGCAGCGAACTTCGACCTTGCGCGCTTCGGTATGGAAGTCTTCCGGGCTTCCCCCCGCCAGGCCGACGTCATGATCGTCGCCGGCCGGGTGAGCCAAAAGATGGCCCCCGTGCTCCGCCAGGTCTACGACCAGATGGTCGAACCGAAATGGGTCATCTCGATGGGCGTGTGCGCGAGCACCGGCGGAATGTTCAACAACTACGCCATCGTTCAAGGTGTCGACCAGATCGTTCCCGTCGACGTGTACGCCCCGGGATGTCCTCCGGGACCCGAGACGCTCATCCACTCGATCGTGACCCTGCACGAGAAGATCCGCACTGGTGAGATCACCCGGAGGTCGTCGGCGGAGCCGGGAGCGGGCATACATCTAAGCGAGGCCGACCCCCGCCTCGGCTTGCGGGTAAAGGTTTGATGGCCGAAGAGCAAGAAACGCCTGCTGTCCGCCTGCTCCACGGTTGCCCCCTAGACGAGACCCTCGGGGCTTTCGTCGTGCACTGCGACAGGGACTCCTACCTGGAGCTGTGCCGTAGTCTTCGAAGCGACGGGTACGCGATGCCGGTGGGAGTCACCGGAGTGGACTACCTGACCCATCCAGGCAGGACGGTTCCGCAAGGCGTCGACGCCGAGCGCTTCGAGGTGGTTGTCGAGCTTTGCTCGCTCGTGGCCCGCAAGCGGATCCGGGTCAGATGCCAAGTTCCAGAGTCCGACCCGCGGATCCCGTCGCTGTTCGACGTGTGGCCCGGCACCGAGGCCCATGAGCGCGAGACGTACGACCTGTTCGGGATAACTTTTGACGGGCACCCCGACATGTCGCGAATCTTGATGCCCGACGACTGGGAAGGCCACCCGCTGCGCAAGGACTACTCGACCGGCGAGATACAGGTCCAGTTCAAAGAGGCTCGAAGATGACAGATCCTGTCGTGGCGCCCCGAAAACTCAGCCTGGTCGACCGTCTTCTAGGACGGGTCCCCGTCGGAAGCGAGCCGATCGAGGAGATCCTCACCGCCAAGACCAACGAGGGCACCCAGGAGCTGGAGCCGCGCTCTTCGACCGGCGTCACCGAGTACGGCCTCGAATCAGGGTCACTCCTCGCCCTCGCCGAGGGGGTGAGCCTCGACCGCGGGGATATCGACGTGGACGTCCCCGAGGACGAGAGCATGATCTTGAACCTCGGACCGTCGCACCCGTCGACGCACGGGGTTCTCCGAGTGATGGTCGAGATCGACGGCGAAACCGTGCTTCGGACCAAGCCCGTGATCGGCTACCTGCATACCGGCATGGAGAAGACCGCCGAGGAACTGATGTACCACCAGGGTTGCACGAACGTGACCCGGATGGACTACCTTTCGCCATTTTTCAACGAGCTCGGTTTCTGCTTGAGCGTCGAGAAGCTCCTCGGGCTGGAGATACCGCCCCGGGCAACCTGGATACGTATGCTCATGTGCGAGCTCAACCGGATCAGCTCGCATCTTCTCTGGCTAGCCACGAACGGAGCGGACATCGGGGCGCTCAACATGCTCGTCTACGGATGGCGCGAGCGCGAGATGGTGCTGGCCTTTTTCGAGAAGGTCACCGGCCTTCGGATGAACCACAACTACTTCCGACCGGGCGGCGTCGCTGCGGACCTTCCCGACGGCTGGCGCGACGACGTCGCGGCGCTCTGCGAGGCGTTACCCCGCCGGATGGACGAATACGATCAGCTGCTCACCGGCCAGCCGATACTCCAGAACCGCCTTGTCGGAGTAGGCCCGCTTGACGCCGAGACCGCCATCAGCCTCGGCGTAACCGGTCCGCTGCTTCGCTCAACCGGTGTGGCGTGGGATCTCCGTCGGGACAACCCCTACCTCGCCTACGACAAGGTCGATTTCGACGTGATCGTCGGTACGAGCGGCGACTGCTGGGACCGCTACGCGATCCGGTTCAACGAGATACGCGAGTCGATCCATATTGTCAGTCAAATCGCGGAAAAAATGCCGCCCGGCGACTACCGCAGCCAGGACAAGAAGGTCACGCCGCCGCCGCGCAGCCGCATCGACGAGTCGATGGAAGCGTTGATCCACCACTTCAAGCTCTACACTGACGGCTTCAAGGTTCCGCCCGGCGACGCCTACGTGCCCGTGGAGAGCCCGCGAGGCGAGAGCGGCTGCTACATCGTCTCCGACGGATCGGCCAGGCCTTACCGGATGCACATGCGCTCACCGAGCTTCTCCAACCTGCAGGCCATGGCGCCGATGGCGAGGGGGTCGCTCATCGCGGACACGATCGCCATCGTCTCGACGATCGACCCGGTGCTCGGGGACGTCGACAGGTGACGCCATTGTCCGCTTGCCTGAGGGGGACTCGGCCAGGAAAGGAATTGTCGTGGCGCGGCTGACCCCCGACAACGTCGTCAGGGCGCAGGAGCTCGTCGCTCTCTACCCCGAGAAGCGCTCGGCTCTCATCCCGATACTGCACGTGCTCCAGGAGCAGGACGGCTACCTGAGCGAGGACGGGATGCTCCACGTCGGGGAGATCGTCGGCCTCGAAGCAGTCGAGGTCAAAGGTACGGCTTCCTTTTACGACATGTTCCACTTCGAGCCTGTCGGCAAGTACCTCGTCGCGGTATGCACGAACATCGCCTGCATGCTCCAAGGCGCCTACAGGCTGCTCGAGCACGCCGAAGAGGCCCTCGGGGTGGCGCCGGGTGGGACGACCGCCGACGGGATGTTTACTCTCGAAGACGCGGAGTGCCTGGCCTTGTGCGGCAACGCCCCATGCCTGACCGTCAACTGGAGGTTCTTCGGCGACGTCGACCCTGAAGGCTTCGACGTGCTCGTCGACGACCTGCGCGCGGGGCGCCTCGAAGCCGAGGTACCCCCGCACGGCACGCTCAGCCGTGTGGGCCGCCGTCAGGGGCTCAGAGCCCTTCCCCCGGGCGGTCCGGGACGTGACGAGGCCGCTCTAGCTGGGGAGGACGGTGCGGGCGGCGACGGGATGGCCGCCGCCCATGTCGCCCCCGGAAGTGCTATCGACCTGTCGACGCGGCGCAGCACCGCCGCCACCGCTGTAGTCGACGCTGCCCACCTGGAGTCGCCTAAGTGACCTACACGCAAGCCCCCCGGATCGTCACTCCCAGGCTGCTCAACGAGCGGTCATGGACGATCGGCTCGTATCTCTCCAGCGGCGGCTACGAAGGCCTGCGGCGCGCACTGACGATGACGCCCCAGGCGATCCACGACCAGGTGAACACCGCCAACATCCTTGGCCGCGGCGGCGCCGGCTTCGAAGCGGGACGTAAATGGGGCATGCTGCGCCAGTCCCAGCCCGTCTACCTGACCATCAACGGCGACGAGAGCGAGCCGGCCACCTTCAAGGACCACGCGCTGATCGAGGGCGATCCGCACCAGCTGATCGAAGGCGCGGTGATCTGCGCCTACGTGATAGGCGCCGCCCAGGTGTTCATCTTCGTCAGAGGCGAGTTCCCGCTTGCGATCGAGCGGCTGCAGGCAGCCCTGAACGAGGCGTACGACTATGGCGCGGTCGGGGCGAACATCTTCGCTAGCAGCTTCTCGGTCGACGTCGTGGTGCACCCAGGCGCCGGTGCCTACATCTGCGGGGAGGAGACGGCGCTTCTCGAAAGCCTCGAAGGAAAGCGCGGTTACCCGAGGATCAAACCGCCGTTCTTCCCGGCTGTGATGGGCCTCTACGGGGCGCCCACCATCGTCAACAACGTGGAGACAGTCTCCAACCTTCCCTGGGTGATCCAAAACGGGGGCGACAGCTTCGCGGCGCTCGGAGAAGGACGCTCAAAGGGCACGAAGCTCCTCGCCCTGGCCGGTCACGTGAAACGGCCGGGCAACTACGAGCTGGAATGGGCGAAAGCGACGTTTCGGGATCTCATATTCGACCCAGCGCTCGGCGGAGGGATCCGGGACGACAACGAGCTCAAGGCGATCATCCCGGGTGGGGTGTCGTCGCCGTGGATCGGACCCGAGCACCTCGACGTGTCACTATCGAACGAGGCGATCGCAGGGATCGGCAGCATGGCAGGATCGGGATCTGTCATCCCGATGGACCACACCGCGTGCATGGTCCGCGCGGCGTGGAGGATCGTAAGGTTCTTCCACCGGGAGTCGTGCGGGCAGTGCACGCCGTGCCGCGAAGGCGGCGGATGGCTGGAGAAGATCCTCGAACGGATCGAGATGGGCCAAGGCCGCGAAGCCGACCTGGACCTTCTGATGGACATATGCGACAACATCTCGCCCGGCGTGACATGGCCTCCCGCCCAGACGACGATATGTGTCCTCGGGCCGTCCATGCCGCCGTCGATCGCAGCAGGAATGTCACGCTTCCGTGACGAGTATCTCGCGCATATCCGTGAGGGGCGCTGCCCGTTCCCGCCCGACCGCCTACCACGGAGGCTGGCACGTGTCTGAGTCGAAGAGCAATACCGTGGACGCTGGGCGCAGCGGCAGGACCGGCGACGCAGTGGCCGTTCGCCTGACCAAGCCGCCTTCGGTGACCGAGAGCGCTGTCGGAACGGCACCATTGAAGCCGTCCGGCGACGCCGGGACCGTGAAGATCAACATCGACGGGCGTGAGGTCGAGGTAAGAGGCGGCCAGTGGATCATCGACGCCGCCGACGAGGCGGGCGTGTACATCCCCCGCTTCTGTTACCACCCGAGGATGAAGCCGGTCGGCATGTGTCGCATGTGCCTCGTCGAGGTCGACGGGCCGAGAGGACCGTCCTTCATGCCAGCGTGCTTCAACCCCGTGAGCGACGGGATGACCATCCACACCAAAAGCGAGAAGGCGGTCAAAGCTCAAGAGGGTGTCCTCGAGTTCCTCCTCGTCAACCATCCCCTCGACTGCCCGGTGTGCGACAAGGGCGGGGAGTGCCCCCTGCAGGACCAGACCCTGGCGTACGGCCCGGGCGAGTCCCGCTTCGTCGAGGAGAAACGCCATTGGGAGAAGCCGATAGCGATCTCCGAACTTGTCTACCTGGACCGTGAACGCTGCATCCAGTGCGGCCGCTGCGTCCGCTTCGCCGACGAGGTCGCCGGCGACCCGCTGATCGACTTCGCTGAGCGGGGCGACCGCACCGAGGTCGCGGTGTTCCCCGATGCGCCGTACTCGTCGTATTTCAGCGGGAACGTCGTGCAGATCTGCCCGGTCGGCGCGTTGACGTCGAAGCCCTACCGATTCAAGGCGCGACCGTGGGACCTCGAGCAGGTCGAGAGCACCTGCACTACGTGCTCGGTCGGTTGCCGGAGCGCGATCCAGGCGACGCAAGGCCAGGTGACGCGCCTGATCGGCGTTGACTCGGACCCTGTCAACTGGGGATGGCTCTGCGACAAGGGCCGCTTCAGCTACCCGGACGCATCGGACCGGGGGCGTCTGAGCGTCCCGATGGTGCGCGAAGGCGACGAGCTCGTCGAGACTTCCTGGGCGGGCGCCCTCGCCAAGGCCGCTGCGGGGATCTCTGCGGCGCTGCGCTCGGGCGGCGGAAGCTCGACCGGGATCATCGGCGGAGCACACCTGTCCAACGAGGACGCCTACCTTTGGGCCAAGCTTGCCCGGGTCGTGCTTGGCACGGACAACATCGACGCCCAACTGGGCGACGGCCTGCCAGCACAGACGATCCTCGGCGTCAGGCGGTCCACGATCGACGAGGCGGCAAACGCTCCTTTGGTCATCACGATCGGCCCGGACATCAAAGACGAGCTGCCGGTTCTCTACCTCCGCCTGCGTCACGCGGTAAGGGAAGGTTCGACTCAGCTCGTCGAGATAACCCCAGCACCGACAGGACTCAGCCGCTACGCGGCCGAAACGGCCTTGTACACTCCGGGGCATCTAGCGGCTCTTGCTGGCGCGATCACCTCCCGGGACGAGCCGGTCGGGGATGTCGGAGGTGACGGGCGTGTCGGAGGTGTCGACGCTGCGATTATCGAGTCGCTTCGAGCGCATATCGATCGCGCCCAGTCGACTGCCAGCGGGCCGGGGCCAGCCGTGGTTGTAATCGCCGGGCGGCCGTCGCTTGCAGAGAGCGACGAGCAGGTAGCTGCCGCGCTGCGACTTCTCGCCGGGATTCCTGGGGTCGCTTTTTTGTCCGCGCTGCGACGCGGGAACATCCACGGGGCGCTCGACTTGGGCATGGCCCCGGGCATCTTGCCGGGGCGGGTGGCCTTGGAGCAGGGGCGCGACTTCTACGAGCACCACTGGGGTGCGCAGCTTCCGGGCGAGGCGGGAATGGACACCGCTTCGATGCTTGCGGCTGCGGCACGCGGCCGGATCGGGGCGCTCGTGCTTCTCGGGGCCGATCCCATCGCTGACTTCCCCGACGCCGACGTAGCCCTTCGGGGCCTGCTAGGCGCCCGTTTCGTCGTCGCCGTCGACACGCATCTGAACGAGTCGGTTCGCAAAGCGGACGTCGTCCTGCCGGGGGCGCCGTGGAGCCAGAGACGCGGTACGTTTACCAATCTCGAGGGGCGGATCTCATGGCTCGGACAGGTCGGTGAGCCGGGCAGTGCCTGGCCTGAGTGGATGATCGCGGCGGAGCTCGCCGCCCTTCTAGGAGTCGACCTCGGAGTTGCGAGCCTGGAGGACGTCTGGGCTGAGATCGAGGCGCTGTCGCCTTTGCATCGGGGTGTGAGCCACCACGATGTGAGCGGCCTTTACGGCCGGGACGGGATCGTTGTTCCCTTGGCGGCGGCTGTAGCGACGTCGCTCCGGCCGCTCGACCCGATGGCTGACCCGGGGATCGCCTCGGCGGAGCGCCACAAAGTGCCGCCCAGCTCGATCTACGTCAGCCGCCCCGGTAGTTTGAACGGTACCGTTCATGGTGAGGGTGCGGCCCATGGTGAGGGTGCGGCGCGAGGAGAGGGTGCGGCGCGAGGAGAGGATAGCGAAGCGCCGGCGGTGCCCCCGCTGCTCTATACGCCGGGGGTTGCGATGGAATCGCCCGCAAGCGCGTCGATGCCGACTGGTGACAGTGACAGTGACAGTGGTGGACGCCTGGTGCTGGTGAGCCGGCGGCGGATGTGGGATGCAGGCACCGCTGT
>JAJZDJ010000238.1 GCA_021828685.1 Actinomycetes bacterium
GGGACATGGTCCGCATCTCCGACGCTCGGATGAGCGGCACGTCCTTCGGCACGGTGATCCTTCACGTGTCGCCGGAAGCGGCCGCAGGAGGGCCGCTTGCCCTTGTACAAACCGGCGATTGGATCACCTTGGACGTGAAGTCCAGGTCATTGCATCTTGAGGTCCCCGACGAGGTGCTCGCCGAGCGGCGCCGCGAGTGGTCCCCACCGGATCTGAGCGGGGAGGGTGGTTACAGATCGCTCTATCGTGCTCACGTGCTGCAAGCTGACCGCGGGGCCGACTTCGACTTCCTCGTCGGGAGGCGCCCGGTCGGCGTGCCGAGGCCCCCCACGTGAGCGGTCGTCCGGCTGCGACCATGTCCGGATGGCTCGAAGGGCGTGTAGCCTTCGTGACCGGGGCCGGATCGGGTATCGGAGCCGATATTGCTCGACGGATGTCAGGCGCAGGGGCAAAAGTTGCCGTCGTCGACCGCAACGCAGGCGCCGCAGAAGCGACCGCCGCGGCCATACGCAGCGAAGGTGGCGAGACGTGCGCGATCCACGCTGATCTGAGCGTCCCTGCGCAGCGCCGCAAGTCCCTCGCAGAGGCGTCGTCGCAGCTCGGCGCAGTCGACGTGCTCGTCAACAACGCCGCCGACCACGGGGTCCGCCACGGCTTTCTCGAAGTCCCCGAGGACGAGTGGGACCGGGTCGTCGCAACCAACCTCAGCGCGACAGCGATGCTCTGCCAGGCGGCGGTCCCTGCGATGGCAGAAGCCGGGGGCGGGGCGATCATCAACCTCGCCGCTATCCAGGCGTCGCTTCCTCTTCCCACTTACGTCAGCTACGTAGCCACCAAAGGCGGGATCATCGCGCTGACCCGAGCACTAGCAGTGGAGTTCGGCTCTCTCGGGATTCGGGTGAACGCTGTAGCGCCGGGGGCGATTGCGTCGGGCTCGACACGCGACGCGCTAGCCCAATCCGGCAACCCCGACGGCGCCTCTCCCACCCTGTTGGGACGAATGGGGACCGGCGAAGACATTGCTAACGCGTGCGTCTTCCTTGCTTCTGAGGCAGCGTCGTTTGTTACTGGGGCGACGCTTGTGGTGGACGGGGGGCGCAGCCTTTCGCGCCAGCCTGACCCGCTGGCCGACTTCTCGGCCCGCCCGGGCTTGTACAACCGCCAAAGCGGCCGCCAGCAAAACGATTGATACTTTATACAGCCATAGCAAGCATAAAGTATCAATCGTTTCGGGATGGTGGAGAGGCAACGCCAACGCTAACGGCAACGGCGGGAACGCCATCACCAGTAGCGTCGGTAACGCAGTTGCGGGTCTCTGAGCGAAAGCGATAGCAACCCGAACCTGAGCACCACAATCAAAGCCTGAGCGAACCGGCCCGGCTAGTCCCTCCGTCACAGATATACACCTCTTAGACGCCAACGCGCTGTGGGTGCATATCGAAGCGGTAGGACAACCGGGCCGGTCGCTCGCGCCAAGTGCCACCTCAAGACGAACGAGCCCCGCGGGCGCACGATAGGCTCGCCTCGTGGACACCAGTCGAAACCCTGACGCCCCCGGCACGCCCGCAAGCCCGATCGGCACGGTAATGGCTGCCATGGCCACCCCCCTCGACGACGCCGGCGCTATCGACACCGCAAGCGTCAGCCGTCTCGTGTCACACATCCTCGAGGGTGGCGCAGACGGACTGTGCCCGGCTGGATCGACCGGTGAGGGGCCGCTGCTCTCGCTTGCAAAGCGCGTTTATCTCGTCGAATCCGTTGCCGCAAATGCCCCGAAAGGCACCCCGATCATTCCGGGCACCCTCAGCGTCAACCCCGACGAGACCCTCGCCGACATCGAAGCCTACTCGCACGCCGGCGCCACCGCCGTGCTGGTGCCCCCGCCGTTCTACTACCCGCTCGGCGACGGAGCGGTAGCTGACTTCTACGAGTACCTCGCGACCCGCTCGCCGCTTCCGATCCTGCTCTACAACATTCCCGCCATGACCAAGGTGTCGATAGCACCGTCAGTTGTCTCCCAGCTCGCCGGCCACGGAGCTATCGCGGGGATGAAAGATTCGAGCAGGGACATGGAGTACTTCTGCGCCGTTGCATCCGCGGTCGCCTCAGGGGTGCAGTTCGACCTTCTCACGGGTTCCGACACTCTTCTTGCGGCGAGCCTCGCCTCCGGCGGGAAGGGCACGATCGCCGCCTCGGTCAACCTCGTGCCCGACCTCGCCAGCGCCCTCTACGCCGCTTCGATGTCAGGAACACCTGATGCCCGCGACCTGCAGGCGAAGCTGGCCCAAGTGGTTTTCGCGTGCCGCAAGCCGGGGTTCCCGGCGGGCTGGAAAGCGGCACTGTCGTTGGCCGGGCTCTGCAAGGCCAACATGGCGGCTCCACTTCGTCCTGCTACCAGCCAAGCCAAGGAGACGCTTCGCGCCGAACTCGAGTCGGTCCTCGGCTCCAAGGGCCAGCTGGGCTCCAAGGGTCAGGTGCCCTGAAAATAGGCGACGGACGCCTCCGTCAAGGTTATCCAACGGGTGCGGCTCGCCTGGAGTGACATCGCTTCGACTGCGAGCCTGACCGCCGACACCTCTGCTTGACCTGCAGCCGCTACCACTTTTGGCCCGCCGGCCGACGGAGATCATCGAAGAGGAGGTTGCACCCCAACGTCACGTCACACCAACGGGAGGGGGCTTTCAGGCGTTCCCGCCACCCGTCGTGCCGGTGTAGTAGGCCCATAGCTCGTTGGCTAAAGCCGCCAGTCGACTGGAAGACAGTGCCGATCCCGGGCTGATGTAGCTATAGGTGACCGATACTTCGGCGGCTCCCCCAACCCGGATCACACCCTGCTGGCCCCCTCCCACCGCCAGCACATGTTCGTACGCTACCGGCGAGGGAGGCACCTCGGGTGTCAAGCCTATATCGAGTCGGCTTGACGGAGAATCCAATACGATATCGGTTCCCCACTCCGGACTGCCCGGGCCAGGGACTGTCGTAGCCACCTTGGGGATTCCAGCCGAGTTGTTGTAAGCGAATATCTTCGAAACGGACACGACCCGGTAGTCGCCACCGACTATACCAGCCACGGCCTTCGCTCGAGCCTGATCAGCTGCGGTCGGAGCGTAAAGTCCCGACGGAGACGGGATTTTGCTATGAACGAAGAAACTGGGTGAAGGGCCACCCAACCAGCCGAACCACCACGAGCCACCCGCCAAAACTACACCAGCTACCAACGCAAACCCAAAAAGCCGCAGCGGCGACGTCGCCCTTCCACGATCAACACCCCCCAAGCGGTGAACAGCCATGCCAAACCTCCAGTCCGTCACCTAGTATAGGTACGTAGAATCTGTCGGCCAGTTCGAGGCGCATTCCTCGCCGCTGGCCGTCTCAGCGGTCATATAGGCAGCGATGCTAGCGAAGCCAGGTCCCAGATACGTCTGGAAATCGTTGCTGTAAGAGTTTGAACCCGATCCCAGAAAACCCAGCCAACCGGAGTTGTTAGTGAAATTGTTTTCGACAGTCCCGTAAGCATACGTAGAGGCCGTATACCAGTTGGCTGTGATAACTAGATTGAAACCTACTGATATATTAGCGTTGCCGTTTCCGGCAGGATTGATGTAGGCGTAGGCAGTGCCACAGTTTCCTCCGACGGTGTTAAGTGGAACCACCTGCCCCCCCAGCTTGCCTACACCAGCCTTGATGACTCTCATTGCTACTTTGATGACCACCGGGTATGAAACAGTAACTGGCACGGTAGACGTAGCAGCGTACGCACCTAGGGGACTTAAGGTCGCAGCGAGGGCTGCGGCGGGCGCCGCAACCCACACCCGGCGGGTCGCCCATCTGGGGATCGCGTGCTTGGAGTTCCCGACAGATTTAAGTGACCGGGTCATATTAAGTTTCACCTCTCCTTTTGCTGTGGAGTGAGCGAGAAGTTGATGTCTCAGATAGTGGTATTTAGGGGTCTGTTGGTTGTGACGGGACATGGCGCGTTACGAGACTGCCGGATTGCCAGCGACTAGCGTCGATTCCGATTTCGTCGGTGCCTTGGTAGACGTTGTTGTCATCGTGCGTCGTTTTAATCATCAGTGCAGCGTGGTCCACGGCCACGACCACGTGTGATTTGGGCTCCTTTCGGTTGTCGCTTCGAGTTGTGTCTAACCAAGTTTGGCAGCATTGTCTGGATTTGTCGTCATCCCAAACGATGATTTTTTGCTCTCCATGCCGTTGAGCGACCACGACT
>JAJZDJ010000239.1 GCA_021828685.1 Actinomycetes bacterium
CTGCGTATTCGAGTCCCGGGGGCCAGGTCGCCGTCGTTGCCGGCTTGCTCGCATTGGCTGCATGCTGGGTGTGGTCGGGTCGCCTCCTTCGCGTTGGGCGCCCACCGCGAGTGTTCGGATGACACGGATCGAGGTGGTAGTGGGTGTACTCCTGTGGGCTGGGTTCTCGCTGCTACTTTCGCAGCTTCGCCGAGTTGGAGCCGAGTCTCTGGCCGAGCGACTCGGACCCTTCCATCCAGGCTCACAGCTGCGACCCGCAGGCCGCGCCGGCTCGAAAGGTTCGGTCGCCGGCGTGCTGGTCCCATTGGCGGGAACTCTCGGCGACCGTGTCTCGCGAGTGTTCGGCGTCGTCGCGAGCCCTGACGAGCGTTTGAGGCGGATCCACTCTCGCCAGACGGGAAGGACTTTCCGTGCACGCCAGATGGTCTGGAGCACCCTAACTCTCGTGGCGGCCGCGGTCATCGCTGGTTCCGCACACTTGACGTTGCCGCTCGCCGTCCTTGTGCTAGGAGGCCTGCCGTTGCTCGTGTTTTTGCTGATCGAGCACGATCTCGAACGCCGATCGAAGCGTTGGCAGGCCACGACGGCACTGGAGCTTCCAATAGTCGAGGAGCAGTTGGCGATGCTGCTGAACGCAGGCTTTTCTTTGAACGCAGCCTTGGCGAGAAGTGCATCGCGCGGAGCGGGTTGCGTTGCAGTCGATCTGCGGGTCGCCATGAACCGTGTGGCGCAGGGACTCTCCCAAGCAGACGCGCTTGCCGAGTGGGCCGACCTTGCCGGCTGTGACGGCGTGACTAGGCTGGTGAGAGTCCTGACGCTCCATTCGGACGCCTCAGACCTTGCGCGTCTCGTTTCTGCCGAGGCCCGACAGGCCCGTCGCGAACTTCACACTCGGACTATCGCGCAAATTGACCGGCGGGCTGAGCAGGTATGGATTCCTGTAACAGTTGCAGCACTCGTGCCCGGCACGATCCTTTTGGCGGTGCCGTTCCTAGATGCACTGCGTATCTTCGCCAACGCTTGACAGCGAATGCGTGACTAGCTTGTCGAGACGAATGGGTAGGTCGCGCACTCGAATACCTACGGCGTGGTGGACCGCGTTGGCGACTGCCGCCGCAGTGCCCACTATGCCGATCTCTCCAATACCTTTGGTGCCGACGGGGTTCAGATCTGGATCGTCCTCGTCGAGCCACGAAACGTCGATGTCGCCGATGTCTGCGTAGCTCGCTATGTGGTAATCAGCCAAATCGGTGTTCACCCACCCGCCGACTCGCGGATCGATGATGCTTTCCTCGAGGAGTGCCATGGAAAGTCCCATCGTCATCCCTCCAATCAACTGGGAGCGTGCCGTGAGCGGGTTGACGATCCGTCCTGCAGCGAAGACTCCAACCATGCGGGGTATCCGAACCTCTCCGGTGTCAATGTCGACTCTCGCCTCGACGAACTGCGCACCATAGGCGTAGCGGGCCAAGTCGGGCTGATCGGCAACATTGGAGGACGTGTCCACCTCTACCCGAAGTCCGCCTTGCGGGACCCGACCGCCAGTCGACTTCAAGCCTTCAGTTAGCGCTTCGGCGGCCTTGCAGATCGCCCAACCCCACGATCCAGTGCCCATGGACCCCCCAGCGAGCGGAGCCTCCGGAAGCGCGCTGTCACCCAAGGATACGGAGACCCGCTCCAGGGGAACGCCGAGAGCGTCCGCTGCTATCTGAGTGAGCGCCGTTCTTGCCCCCGTCCCGATATCGGCTGCAGCAAGCTGAAAGTGAAAAGTTCCTCCATCGAGCGCGGTCGCCGCTGCCTTCGAAGGCTGGACGCGCGCCGGGTACGCGGACGAGGCAACTCCGCTTCCCACGAGCCATCGCCCGTCTCTGCGCACACAGGGCCTCGGGTCCCGGCGGTCCCAACCGAAGCGGCGGGCCCCCTCCGACAGGCATCCGAGCAGATTGCGGCTCGAGAACCGCTGGCCGCTTTCGGGATCTGAATCCGGTTCGTTGCGGGCGCGTAGTTCGACGGGATCGATCCCTAAGGCAAAAGCGAGCTCGTCGATCGCCGATTCCAGAGCGAAACTTCCGGGGGCCTCGCCTGGGGCGCGCATCCACGACGGTGTTGGTACGTCCAGGCGGGCGAGGCGATGGGTCGTACGCCGGTTCGCCGAGCGGTACAAACTTCTGGTAATCACGGCTGTCTGCTCGGCGAACTCGCTGAGCTGCGACGTCTGTTCTACGACGTCGTGCACGATCGCAGTCAACGTTCCATCGGGGTTCGATCCTAGGCGAACTCGCTGAATTGTCGGTGTGCGGTAGCCGACGAAAGCGAACATTTGCTGGCGGGTAGCGGCAAGCTTCACTGGTCGCGCTAGCTTCCGCGCTGCGAGCGCTGCAAGAACCACGATAGGTCGAGGGGTGCCCTTCGAGCCGAAACCACCGCCGACGTGAGTTGATACCACCCGAACCTGTTCCTTGTCAATGCTGAACGCCTTGGCGAGAGCGGCCTGTACCGGCGAAGCGCCTTGATTGGAGTCGTAGACGATCAGGTTGTCGTCCTGCCAGACCGCCATCGTTGCGTGAGGCTCCATCGGATTGTTGTGATACGACGGAGTCCGGTAGCGCGCGTCCACGACGACGTCGGCATTTGCGAGAGCAGTATCGGGATCGCCGGCCTCGGTGTCGGCAGGAAAGTTCGGGTTTACCTTCTCCGGCGAATAGAGGAGCGGTGAATCCTCGGCCAGAGTCACATCGTGGTCTTCGACCTTGAGGTCAAGTCGTACCATCTGTGAGCCTTGCTTAGCGGCTTCGATCGACTCCGCAACTACCAGGGCGACGACCTGACCCCTGTAGAAAACCCTGTCGGACTGAAGCACGGCGAGCTCTGGATCGTCGGTTACCAACGTCGGGGTGTTTCCGTGCCACAACACGGCTACCACCCCGTCCGAGCCGAGCGCGCCCTCTATGTCTACACTGACGATCTGCCCACGAGGAATCGGCGATTGCACTACCCAAGCAAATGCGGGGTTCTCCGAGGTATAGTCCATCGCATAACGTGCCTTGCCGGTTACTTTGTCTCTTCCCTCTAAGCGTGTGACCTTGGCGCCCACAGCGTGCTGAGCCGTGGCCGTCATAGCTGAGCCTCACGGCCGCCGCCGTGCGCAAGGGCGTCCAGGCTGCTGACAACAAGCTTGCGGATCAGCGCCACCTTGTACGCGTTTCCAGGCAGCGGCTGCGCTTCGTCAAGTTCCTCGTCGATTGCGTCCATGAAGCACCCGGGCTCAGCGCGACGGCCACTCAGTGCCGCCTCCGCCCGAGTCGCTCTCCAAGGCTTGTGCGCCACCGAGCCGAGCGCAATGCGCACGTCGGCTATTGCCCCGTCGGGATGCAACTGAAGCGAGGCCGCGATTGATACCACTGCGAATGCGTAGGACGCCCGCTCACGGACCTTCCGATAGGAGGAACGCCCGGCCGTAGGGGCCGGAAGATAAACGGCGGTGATCAGTTCACCCTGGCGGAGCGTCGTGTCGCGCTCAGGATGATCATCTGGCAATCGGTAGAAATCGTCTATCGGAACGCGCCGTTCACCGTCAGGTCCTGCGATTGCTACCTGCGCGTCGAGCGCTACGAGCGCCACAGCCATGTCTGAAGGATGGGTGGCCACGCATGAAGCGGAAGCACCGAACACGGCCAGGTTGTGGTGTTCGCCCTCTATAGCCGGGCATCCCGAGCCCGGCGAGCGTTTGTTACAGGGGACGGAGATGTCCTGGAAGTATCTGCAACGCGTCCGCTGGAGGAGATTACCTCCAACAGTCGCCATGTTGCGCAGCTGACCGGAAGCGCCGGCGAGCAGAGCTTCGGACAGAAGCGGATACCGGCTTCGGATCGTTGAGTTCGCTGCCACATCAGAATTGCGTGCAGCTGCTCCGAGGTGCGTGGCATCGTCTGCGTCGGTTTCGATGAACCCTAGACCTGCGCGCGTCACGTCGACCAACAGGTCGGCCGATTCGACCCCGAGTTTCATCAAATCGACGAGATTCGTGCCGCCTCCAAGGAAGCGCGCCCCGGAGGTGCCAGCGAACAGGGCAAGCGCCGACGCCCGGTCGCTCGCTCTCTCATAGCGCAACGGGTTCACTTCGCTGCCTCGACAATGGCGGCAATCAGGTTGGGGTATGCGGCACAGCGGCAGAGATTGCCGCTCATTCGTTCTCGGACCTCAT
>JAJZDJ010000240.1 GCA_021828685.1 Actinomycetes bacterium
ACGGCATCGGCGGACAACCCTCATGCGGCAACGGACTCGCCGGTCTTCGCGAACGAGCCGCCGCTTCAGGCGCCGTCGTCGAAGCCGGACCCCTCCACCCCCGGGGCTGGCAACTCCGAGTGACACTCGGCCCAGCGGTGAGCGCCCCCCCATGACCATCCGTCTGCTGCTCGCCGACGACCAAGAGCTGGTGCGAAGCGCTCTGTGCGCCCTCTTGGAGCTCGAAGAGGACTTCGAAGTCGTCGCCTCGGTGGGCCGCGGCGACGAGGTGGTCGGCGCTGCTCGATCCCATCGGCCCGACATCGCACTGCTCGACATCGAGATGCCCGGGCTGGACGGGCTGGCCGCAGCAGCGGTGCTCAAGGCCCAGGTCCCAACCTGCCGGGTAGTCATCCTCACCACTTTCGGGAGAGCCGGCTACCTACGCCGGGCGATGGAGGCCGGCGCCGCGGGCTTCGTCGTGAAGGACGCCCCGTGCGAGGCGCTCGCCTCCGCAATCCGGCGGGTGATGACCGGCGAGCGAGTCGTCGACCCGGCGCTCGCGGCCTTGACGCTGGCGGCCGGCGACTCCCCCCTGACTGCCCGCGAACGCGACGTGCTCACCGTCGCACGCTCAGGTGCCACTGTCGCAGAGATCGCCGCGAAGCTCTACCTCTCCGAGGGAACCGTCCGGAACTACCTGTCAGCCGCGATCGCCAAGACCTCGGCCCGCAACCGACTAGAAGCACTCAGGATTGCGGACGAGCGAGGGTGGCTCTAGCAGCCGAGGACATTCCACTCGACCCCGTTGGCACCCGGCTTGTGGCATGGCGACCGACCGGAGCCCCCTGGGCACTTGACAGCCCGCCGCCACTATGGTTACATACTCAGGTAGTTAACCGTGTAACCGAGAAGGACAACGAGCAAGATTGAGGGGACGTGTTCGACGAGTCACGGGCGATTTTCATTCAGATCGCCGAACAGATCGAGAGCGACATCCTCGACGGCACCCTGGCCGAGGAGAGCCAGGCGCCCTCGACCAACGACCTCGCCACCTTTCACCGGATCAACCCGGCCACGGTGGCCAAGGGGGTCGCCCAGCTCGTCGCCGACGGCATCTTGTACAAGCGGCGGGGGGTCGGCATGTTCGTGGCGACCGGCGCCCAAAATGCGCTGATCGCCAAGCGTCGGCAAGCCTTCTGGGGCGGCTTCGTCGAGCCGCTGGTAAGCGAGGCGCACAAACTAGACATCGACTCCGAGGAGCTAATCATCATGATCAAAGACGGGATGGCGACACCATGACCGCCGTCATCGAAGCGACCGACCTCACCAAGCGCTACGGCGGGATCGCCGCCGTCGACGGGGTGACGTTCACGATCGAGGCCGACTCGATCACCGGCATCTGGCTGCGCTGGCACCAAGCCGGCCTCCTCGTCGCTGGCGTGGCCATCGTGGTGGTCTCCGGCGGCCTCGCCAGCCTGCTCACCTGGCAACACGACTGGTCGGGGATCGGGAACTGGTTCGCTACGCTGACTCCCCTGACCGCCGCCGGGTGGACTGCCCTGGGGTGCGTGCCGCTGGCCGGCGCCTCCTATGCCACCCTGCGCAGGATCGCCCCATGAGTCGCAAATGCACAGTGGGCATTAGCGAGACCCATCTTCACGGCGTTCACGATGGCACGTACCGGCGGGCGGATCGCCCACTCGACCGAAGAGTACAGCGAACCGCCTTCGCGCCTTCGCGCCTTCGCGCCTTCGCGTTCCGCCCGGGCCGACACGGTTTGAGCCCGGCCACAGACACCGACGACCTCTATCTCGTAGGTTGATGTAATCCACGTTGATGTTGTGGCGGTTTTGGTCGAAGATCGCGTCCATGGGCGACGGCTTTAGCGATGTGATCTCACGGGTGTGGTCGGCAACCGGCATGGACGACGAAGCAGAGGCTCCGCTCGATGAGCTGACCACGACGGGGCCACGGGCGGTCCTTTCGTCCGCTTTCGACGTGACCGGACTTGCGACCGCTACGGTCGCGGCCGCCACGCTCGCCGCCGCCCGGCTGCTCGCCGCGCGGCGCGCAGCGCCATCACTGGCGGTCACGGTCGACAGCAAGGCTGCCAGCGCAGCGTTCGCCGCCGAGGGACTGTTCGCCCCGGCCGGCTGGGCCGCACCGCCGCTGTGGGACCCGATCGCAGGTAACTACCGCGCTACCGACGGGTGGATCAGGCTGCACACCAACTACGCCCGGCACCGCGCCGCGGTGGAGCGCGTGCTCGGCGCCAACGATCGCGACACGGCTCAGGCTGCGGTGCAAAGTCGTTACGCGGAGGAGATCGAGAGCGCAGTGATCGACGCAGGTGGTGCCGCCGCTGTCATGCACGGGCGCGCCCAGTGGCTGTCCTCGCCCCCAGGGGCAGCCACCGCCGAGGCGTCGCCGGTGGTAGTCACCGAGCGTTCTTCCTCCGGCTCCGACCGCCTGCTCAACGGCGGCGCCCTGCCATTCGACGGGGTCAGGGTGCTGGACCTGACCCGTGTCATCGCCGGGCCGGTCGCGACCAAGTTCCTCGCCGGCTACGGAGCCGACGTGCTACGAATCGACCCGCCAGGGTTCGAGGAGGTCCTCTCGCTGCTGCCCGAGACGACGCTCGGCAAGCGCACCACCGCCCTCGACCTGACCGCGCCGGCCGACCGCGCAATATTCGAAGAATTGCTCGCTGGCGCCGACGTCTTGGTCGCGGGACTGCGAGCCGACGCGCTACCCGGCCTCGGCTACGACGACCAGACCCTCACCAGACTCAACCCCGAGTTGACCATTGCCAGCCTGGACGCCTACGGATGGGACGGCCCGTGGCGTAACCGCCGCGGGTTCGACAGCCTGGTCCAGATGAGCTGCGGCATCGCCGCAGACGGCGCCGCCGCGATCGGCCGCAACCAGCCGACCCCGCTGCCCGTCCAAGCCCTCGACCACGCCACCGGCTGGCTGCTCGCCACCGCCATCACCCGCGCCCTGACCCGCAAGCTAACCGCCTCGAGCATTGCGCGCCTCCACGCCTCCCTCATCGGCACCGCCAACCTCTTGTACTCGCTTCCCAGGCCGACCGAACGGCCGGCACAACCCGACCCCGAAGACTTCCCCTTCGAAGACACTGACACCGCCTGGGGACCCGCACGCCGGGTGTCGCTACCAGGACGCATCGACGGTGTCCGGCTACACTGGGCACACCAAGCCGGACCCCTCAATCGGCATCCAGCCACATGGACCCAGCAGTAACCAACCAGGGTTCGCGGGGTGGGGTTCTCCTCCCAAAGCCCAGGGCCGCCTCGTCAACCCATTCGTCCGGGGTACCAGCCGTCGGGCTGGGCTGGCCATCGCAGAATAAGGCGCGGGCGCAGCTCGGAACTCTCGAAGACGACGCTATCGCCGGAGCTGCTCCGCCGATGGCCGAGCCCACGGCGAGACCATAAGGCTGGGCGGACGCCAACCACGTAGCATGTGACCCGGCAGCGCATTGTGAACCCGGAACACGTCGGCTCCATGGTCGTAAGTCGCGTGCGCGATCGCGAAGCCGCCTCCCTCGGTGGCAGTGCGACGCCGGCCACCTTCGCACCTGGCATCAAAGGTTGTCACAGCGGCGGGGTGTACTCCGTCAGGTAGACATGACGACAACGACAACGACGACGACGTGGGATGTGGTGGTGGTCGGCGGCGGCCTGGCCGGGCTAGCCGCTGGGGCAGAGGTGACCGCAACCGGGGGACGAGCGCTAGTGGTCGAGGGCCACCGGCCCGGCGGCCGGGCCCGGGTGACCGAACGCGACGGCTTCACGTTCAACCACGGTGGCCACGCCTTATACCTCGGCGGTCAGGGGATGGCCGTGCTTCGACGCCACGGCATCGACCCCCACGGGGCGAGTCCCCCGTTGCGCCGCTATCGGATGAGCAGCGCCGGCCGCCACCACCAGTTCCCCTCTGGACCTGACACCCTGCTGCGAACCACCATCCTCGGCGCCCGGGCCAAGGTCCAGGTGGGCCGGCTGCTCGCCGCCCTGCCCCGCACGGACGCCGCCTCCCTGGCCGGCACGTCTGTGTCGGCGTGGCTCGGCCACCTCGAACTACGACCCGACGCCGAAGCGGTCGTCCGGGCAATCGTCCGCCAGACGACCTACAGCAGCGACCTGGACGACCTCGACGCAGGCGCCGCCGTCACCCAACTGCAGTCCGGCGTCCGCC
>JAJZDJ010000241.1 GCA_021828685.1 Actinomycetes bacterium
GGTCGCCCCGCTTTCTTGGTCCTTGCCGAGGATCTTGATCCACGCCTTTCCGTCGGCGTCGTCGACCTTCAGCGGCGCCCATTTGAAATTCGGGGCGTAGGTCAGTGCATACGGGGTTCGTTTCATTCGCGTCGTCTCCAGTCACGTGTCAGTAAGCTAAAACGAGGATACATCAGACAATCGCCCATGTCCACTTTTTGTCGACTGTCAACACTCGAGTACAGTGTGGAGGACAGGAGCGAAGACGAGAAGCTATAGACAGGAGCCGCGTGCGAAGCAGACCCTCCGAGGCGTATATAGACGGCAGATGGGTGCAGGGCGCGGGTGGCCAACTTGCAATAGTGAACCCTGCCACAGAGATCGAGGTCGCCTTGGCACTCGATGCTGCGCCTGAAACTGTCGCCGCAGCTGTCCGCTCGGCCCGCCTAGCATTCGAGTTGAGTGGCTGGCGCGAGGCACCACTTGGAGGCAGGGCGTCGGTGATCGAAGCCGCCACCGATATTCTCGCAGCACGCGCCGACGAACTTGCAGTGCTCGGCACTACCGAGATGGGAGCTCCTATCAGCGTGAGCCGGGCTATGGTCGCCGGTTCGCTGGCACTGATCCGCACCTACATCGACGCGTCCGAGTCGCTGTGCTACTCCTACATCAGGCGCGACGCTGCCGGCCAGTCGCTGATCGAGCGCGGGCCTGTGGGCGTCGTCGGCGCTATCACCCCCTGGAACGGTCCTCTCGCCGCAACGATCAACAAGGTGATTCCTGCTCTGCTCACCGGCTGCAGCGTGGTACTGAAGCCGGCGCCTGAGACACCGTTCGATCCCGGGATACTCGCCGAAGCCCTGACCGCGGCGGGGTTACCTGACGGTGTGTTCAATGTCGTCACCGGGGGAGCGGCGACCGGCGCTGCGCTCGTCGAGGCTGAGGGCGTGGACAAGATCAGCTTCACCGGCAGCACCAGCGCCGGGCGAAAGGTTGGTGAGGTGTGCGGGCGACTCTTCCGGCGCCAAAGCCTGGAGCTCGGTGGCAAGTCGGCTGCGATCGTCCTCGACGACGCCCCGCTGGAGGACACCGTTCGCAACGTCGTTTCCGGCAACTTTTTCAACTCGGGTCAGGCGTGCATTGCCATCACCCGCGTGCTGCTCCCAGCTAGGCGTGCCGAAGAGTTCATCGACGCGATAGCCGAGAGAACAGTGGCCCTCCGCCTCGGCGACCCTCTAGACGAGGCGACGGAGATCGGACCGCTCGTGACGCGCCGCCAGCTCGACAGGGTGGCGGCCTACGTCGGCGGGGCTTTGAGCGAGGGAGCTACCTGCGCCGTGGGCGGCGTACGTCCCGAGTCCACTTCGAGGGGCTGGTTCTTCGAACCTACGATCCTCACCGGAGTTGGCAATCAAATGACAGTCGCCCGCGAGGAGGTCTTTGGACCGGTGATGTCGGTGATTGCCTACCAAGACGAGGCGGAAGCCGTAGCTATAGCCAACGACTCGGCATACGGGCTGCACGGCGCGGTGTTCAGCGCCGACCCGGAGCGAGCAGTCAAAATCGCGCGTTCACTCCAGACCGGATCGGCCAGCGTGAACTCCAGCGGCCTGACCCCCGCGACGCCGTATGGAGGAGTCAAGGGCTCTGGGGTCGGCCGAGAGCACGGACCCGAAGGGCTAGCGTCGTTTCTCGAGTACCACGCGGTGGTGGTACCAGCCGAAGTCGCCGATCGACGCCAGCTGGCCGGGACACCAGTCCTGTGAGAGGCCGCGTCGCCGAGCTGCGAGAATACGGCCGCCCCGTCGAGATCGCCGAGTACGAAGTGCCTGCGCCTGAGCCCGGCGGTTTGGTGGTGAAGGTCGAGCAGGCTGCGATCTGCGGCAGCGATCTCCACATTTGGCGTGGCGAGACGGCGGCCAATCCGGTTTCACCGTCCCGCATGGGTTTCGGCCACGAAGGCTTCGGCCGTATCGTCGCGCTTGGATCGGGAACCCACAGCGACGACGCCGGTGTCCCCCTCGCGGAAGGGGACCGGGTGGTCCACCACGTCATGGCAAGCCACGTAGGGCGTGGGCCTGATCCCAATGTGGAGCGTGAATACGGGCGTCACCCCTACTTCCACACGACCTTCGCCGACTTCTACTACATCGGAGCTACCCGCCCGGTGTACCGGGTTCCAGACGAGCTTGACGACGACGTCCTCCCGCCGGTCAACTGCGCAATGGGCGCCGCCCTCAACTCCCTCATGGCCGGGGGCACCACTTTCGGGTCGAAGGTCATAATCTTCGGTGCAGGCGGCCTGGGGTTGACCGCAGCCGCATTGGCCAAGGACATGGGGGCCGAGACTGTGATCGTCGTAGACCGGATCGCCGCGCGGCTAGCCCTGGCACGCCGCTTCGGCGCCGACGTCTGCCTCGACTCGTCGGTGCTAACGGAGGCGGCCGATCGTATCGACTTCGTCAAAGAGCACACCGGCGGCCGCGGACCCGACGTGGCGATCGAGGTAGCGGGGCGGGCGGAGCTTCTGCCCGAAGGGCTGGAGATGTTGGCCCGTCACGGCACCTTTGTGGAGGTCGGTCTGTTCTATCCCGGTCCGACAGCGCCCCTGGATCCGTCGGTGGTGCTGAGCGGTCGAAAGCGTATCGTCGGCTCAGCCGGATATCCGCCGCATCTACTGCCGCTACTACTTCAGTTCCTGGTCCGCACAGCGGACCGATATCCGTTCGCCGATATGGTCTCTCACCGCTTCGCCCTCGCCGATATCAACGACGCCCTTTCGGCCTCGGACTGGGACAAGCAGGGAGCGTCGGTGACCCGAGCGGTGCTCAACCCGTGACCGGCCCCTGCGAGAAGAGACGTTAGAGGTGCGATACCGCCAGCTTGGAAGCTCCGGCCTCACCGTGTCGGCTGTGGGCCTCGGGTGCAACAACTTCGGTGGCTCGTCGAGCTCCGCCGACGTCGCGGCCTACGGCGCACTTGACCTGGACCAAACGCGAGCTGTCGTCGACAAAGCCTGCGACTGCGGCGTCACCTTCTTCGACACCGCCAACATCTACGGTAACGGGGGCAGCGAAAGATTCCTCGGCACTATCCTTCGGGGTCGGCGCGACTCGGTAGTCCTCGCCACCAAGTGGGGTGGCGGCGAGCCGCCCGGCGTAGCTTGGGGCTCACGGCGATATATCCGCAAAGCTGTCGAGGAGAGCCTCGAACGGCTGGGCACCGACTACATAGATCTTTACCAGCTACACTGGCCTGACCCGCTGACCCCGATCGACGAGACGCTTGCGGCCTTGGACGACCTCGTGCGTGCCGGGAAGGTCAGGTACATTGGGTCGTCGCATTTGAGCGGTTGGGAGGTCATGCACTGGGACTGGACGGCTCGAAGCGCCGGGCTGAACCGTCCCGTGTCGGCACAGAACGAGTACAGCCTCCTTTGCCGAGACGCTGACATCGAGCTTCTCCCCGCCTGCCGGGCGGCTGGCGTAGGCCTGCTCGCCTACTTCCCCTTGGCGAGCGGTCTGCTCACCGGCAAATACCGCCGCGACGCGTCGGCTCCGAACGGTTCCCGCCTGGCGGGCAAGCCGATCGGCACAGACGTCTTCGTGCGCCTAGAGGCTCTCGAGTCGTTTGCTTCGTCGCGTGGGCGGACGCTGCTCGAGCTTGCTATCGGTGCGGTCGCGAGCGTGGCCGGAGTGGACTGCGTCGTAACCGGAGCCACCCGCCCGGAACAGATCGCCGCGAACGTCGATGCCGCCGATTGGCATCTCGGCTCGGCCGACCTTACCGAGCTCGCCAAACTGACCTTACCCAACTCGGCGCTCTGATTTTACCGAACTCGCCCGGCCGATCGATACGGGTGTAACCCACCAAGGCGACGGTGCAGGCCCGCTGTCAGCTGATGCCGGCGAGCAGTTTCGCCGCCTCGTCGATGTCGACGACATCTGCGTATTTTTGCGACAGGTCGAACAGGTTGGCCTTATGGACCGTCGGGCTGCGGTCGTAGACTGCCTCGTGGGGGATGACTACACGGAAATTGTAGGCGAACGCGTCGACCGCACTGGCCCGCACGCACCCGCTCGTAGTGCAGCCGGTGATGAAAAGCGTGTCGACTCCCAAGTCGATCAGGTGGCTCACCAACGGTGTTCCGAAGAAGGCGCTTGGGTGCTTCTTCGGCAGCAGCACATCGCCGGGTTCGGGCG
>JAJZDJ010000242.1 GCA_021828685.1 Actinomycetes bacterium
GGACGCCTACAGCGGCGTTCGGGTCACGATGAGCTCCGAGCTGGCAACCGCCCGTCCCCACTTCCATGTCGACGTCAACGTGGGTGACCCGATCACCCCCGCACCCCAGGAGCTGCACATTCCACGCCTGCTCGGCGGTGAGGTCGTCGTACGGGGGTATCCGCTCGTGATGGTGCACGCCGAGAAGATCGTCACTGCCGTGGCCCGCGGAACGGTCAACACCCGCTGGAGGGACTTCGCCGATGTCTATCTTCTGAGCGGCCGTCATCCACAGAACCGCCTGACACGGCGATGCTCGCGTGGGGGTCGATCATGGGTACGGACGAAGCACGTGCCCTCGACACGGTCGAGCGCGCACTGGGCGACGCCGTCGGAGCTGGTGATCTGTTACCCGGTGCCCACGCTGGCAGGCCAAAGCCGCGGCCATCACCGGGCGGTGCTCAGCCGGTCGCTTGACCTGCCGCCTGGGCAGACCCTCGCCGGTCTCGTCACGACCGAACGCATCGGAACCTGGATCGACGCTGCCCGGCACCCCATGCATCAAGAGTGGCGATCAGCGGTGGCGAACGGTCTGCTGCATCCCATCGAAACGCCGTCCAACCCGGGCGATGTCGTGGCACCGATGCGCTGGCTGTTGGAGCTTGCCGCGGAGCGTGGTTGACCCAAAGCAACTACCTCGCACGGGCGACGGTACTGGCCGCGGTGGAACGCTTCGGTTGGTGGGACTGGGACAAGCCACCACGGTCAGAAGCCGATGTCCATCAGCTCTCGACGCCTCGCAATGCAGCAAACCGACTTCGGCTGCTTCGACGACGCGGTCGACGGCTGCACCTCACGACCCGCGGTGTTGAGTTCCTCGCCTCCCCAGATCGGCTGTGGGAGCAGGTTGCTTCTGAGACCGAGGACGGCGAGGACTTCACCCGTGCGGTAACTGAGCTGGCCGGCCTACGCCTCCTCCAGGGACGAGTCGAGCAACGCAAGCTCGTCGGCGAGATTGCTCCGATCCTCATCGCACAGGGCTGGCCTGGCTGGTGTTGGCGGCGGTATGCCTTTGGCCAATCACTGTGGCGGTGGCGGTGTTCGAGGTGGTCCGTCTCCGCCGGCTCAATGTCGCTCCGTCCATGACGGCCAAGGACAACCCATTCCCGATCGACGACTGATCATCGTGCTGGGAACCACAATGACCGACACCAGCGCCCAGCAACCCTTCGGGTCCACCATCGCCGGACGCCCTCTACCTCCAGGCATCCAGACCCGTGATTGCCGCAACCGAGAGGAAGTGCCCCCTCAGCAGCAGACCAGCCATGGACTACAGCCTGAGAAATAGTCAATACCTGTGGATGGGAATCTGACCGATCACGCAGCGACCTCCTCGTTCTTGCCTTCAGGGCGCTCGACTATCACCCCCTTCTCGAACTTGACACCGGCACGGACCGAGGCGACGAGGTGGGGTGAGTTGACCGTCCGCCACCGGTTCAATTTCCCTCCGCTACAAGAGCGCAGCAAACTCTTTTGGCGAGATCGCTGCTTGGCGAAGCACGCGAACGAGTTCCTTATGGAGCGGCGCCACGGCAACCTAAACACGATCGCTGTGGCGAAGTTTGATGTGGCTTGCTCGTTGGCTCACTCGAACGACGTGCTTCCGGTGGCGACCGCTTCTCTCGATCACCCCTCCCGCCCTCTATGGTCGAGGCAGGACGTGAACGTTGCCAAATCAGCGCCGGAAGGCCTACAGCAATGGGCAGCCACATCAGCAACACCGCAATACCTAAGGTGCTAGGTCGCAGCTGTCCATTGACTGTCTTGGAATTGATGTCGAGAGGCCACAGTAGGTAGAGCGCGGCCGCCAAGAAGATCCCGATTCTCTTCCAGATCGATTTTGGTTTGCGTGTCTGCTGAGAGGGCGTCGCTGATGCGGCTCCCAACCGACCTGAAAGGTCGTTTCGCCGAACGGACGTCGTCGTGGACGTGGCAGCTCCTCGTCGGGCCCACCCCGGTATACGGCGGCTGTAACCGCCCAACTCAGAGAGAAACAATCCTCGGCGGTAGCTGCGGCTTTCGCCGGTGCCGTCAGGACGCCTCACCGAGACGGTCTTGAAGAAGGACGCCCTCCAGCGACCCCTTCCCCGGGAAAGCGTCACACGGTTCCCGTTGGGGAGTTTGTAGGTCCGACTGGTCCGACGTCTCGGCATGTTCTTCCTCTTCGCAGGCCGTCGCGCACCAAAGACGATAACAGATCGCAACCCTGCCGCTGTCCCTGCCGATCATCGGCGATGGCGAAGCGGGCCAGAAGGACCATGCCGATGTCGAACTTGGGCAGTCCCCGTCCGTACCGGGCGGGCAACGCCTCCTTGCGTACTCCCCCCATCGTGAGGGCGTAGTACCCCACCATCTGATCGGCATCGTCCACGAGCAGGATGCTCCGCGATAGGTCACGTCGTCAATTATCCAGAGCGTGGACTCTCAGCCGCTCGTCGAGGTCCACCACGCAACAGATGCGATGAAGCTGCGCAGCGTCGCTCTTGCGTGACGAGATCGATCAACCGAGCTCGAGCGCCGAGAGCTGGGAGATCCGGTCCGTTGCCAACGAAGAGCGGCATTGTCACATCCGGCCGATCCAAGCCGAGTTGGAGCTCGCCTTCATGACTTCGACGCGCTCCAGCTCGACGTCGTCTGCCAGCCGGCCGACAGCGCCCTCGATGTCGCAGCCACCCTCTACGATCTCGGCAACGAGACTGCCCAGTCCGCCGCACCGAGAAGTGCGGAGGACTGGTACGGTACGTGCCCCCGGCAGGACTCGAACCTGCGACCCGCTGCTTAGAAGGCAGCCGCTCTTTCCAGCTGAGCTACAGGGGCTTGCCTTAAAGACGATACTGCAGCCGTCGGGCAGAGAATCGGGCTCCATCATCGTTAGGTCCGACAAGATGTAAGGGTGCCTGCCGATCACAGCCGACCGTGCGCTACGGACTCCGGCCCGGACTACGAAGGAGTCGGCGGTCGGGTGATGCTCGCCGGCGACTGGCACGGAAATGAACACTGGGCTCGTATCTCCTGTGAAGCCGCCCTTCGAAACGATTGCCGGCGTATCTTGCAGCTGGGCGACTTCGGGCTGTGGCCCGGCCGGGAGGATGCCTGGCTCGACCACGTCGATCAGTGCGCCCGCAAAGCAGGGGCTCACCTCGTGTGGCTCGACGGGAATCACGAGAATCACGATGTGCTCGAGGAATGGCGATCTCTCGCCAACGAGAGCGGCCTGGTTCAGATGCGTGAATCCGTAACGTGGGCGACGAGAGGCGCCCGATGGGAGTGGGGAGGTCTGCGCTTCGGGGCTCTCGGAGGCGCGGTCAGCCTTGACCGGTTCCTCCGCCGCAAAGGTCACAACTGGTGGCCGGGGGAGGAAATCACCCGATCGGACGTCGAGCGCCTTGGGGACGGGCCGCTCGACGTTCTCGCCACGCACACACCACCCACAGCAACAACTCCTCCGCGTCTACGACCGCTCCCCTTCCCCCAGGCAATCCTTGACGACGATCGTCGCGCAAGGTCACTCGTCGACCAGGCGATCCGTCGTACGACGCCGAAGCTGGTCGTGCACGGCCACCTGCACGTTCGCTATACGTCGGAGCGCGACGGCTGGAGGGTGGAGGGACTCGCGCACGACAAATCGAGCGAACGGGAGTCTCTCGCTGTGCTCGAACTTGACTCGACATTGCTAGCCGGATTACCGGGCTGACGTGAGACGTAGCCGTCATGCGGCACTGGCGGCGTCAGGATGTGAAAGAATGGAGGTTTCTTGGTGGCCGTAGCTCAGTTGGTTAGAGCGCCAGGTTGTGGCCCTGGAGGTCGGGGGTTCAAGTCCCCTCGGTCACCCCACTTGCGTGAAACTGCTCCACGTCTGGGGTAACATCGCCGTCGGCCCCGCCCGGAGCTTTCAGCAAGCTGATCGATCCGGGCGCGAGGTCGAACAGCTGCGCCTCTAGCTCAATGGCAGAGCAACGGACTCTTAATCCGCAGGTTCTGGGTTCGAATCCCAGGGGGCGCACTCCCGAATCGCCGCAGCCCGTGAATAACATCGACGTCATGCGTACCGACGATGCCGAAAAATGGACCGGAGCGGGCGGTCTGCCCGTCGCTGCGTCGGAATGTGTTCCGCCCATGGACGTGCTC
>JAJZDJ010000243.1 GCA_021828685.1 Actinomycetes bacterium
CTTTCTCAATACCCGCGGCGAGGAGCGAACGGGCGATCTTGCTGGCCCAGTCGACAAGCTCGTTGTAGTCCCAGCGCCGTCCCGTGGCGCACTCCACCAACGCCTCGGAGGTCCCTACACGGCCGGCGGTGTTCACAAGGTTCGCGCCGATCGTCTCGCCTAGCAGGGCAATGTCTGACGTGCCGTGTGCGTAAGACAGTTTGGACATTGACCCTCCCGTGTTTGTCGATGGCTCTGGGCGTTGTCGGGATGCTAGTTGAGTCGTGTCGCGATGCCACCGTGGCGGGGCGTGGCTTCCGCCTGGGCGGCGGGGTCCCGTGAAAAGGCGTTCAGAATGGTCAGGATCTTCAACTCGGAAAACTTTTGTACCAAAAAGTGCGTTCTCTGAGCGAGGGCTGGTACAGGATTCTTTTGGAATGAAGATCCTGACCAAAAAGTGCATTTTTCTGCCGCTTTTGGTACAAAGGAATTTGCGAAAAGAAAATCCTGACCAAATTTGCCGGCCAGCTCTTGCCCAAGGGCCCGTAAACGATGGTGAGACTACTGCTTCGTCGTCTGACTCGGCGAGGTTTGCGATGCCGATGAGTAGAGCTTGGTGCTCTGCCGCACGAAGCTCGCACGAAGCTCGCACGGAGCCGACGTCAACTCGGTTTGGCGAGCCGCATCAGTTTTATGTGGCAGGCCCGGAGAAGGCAGTCACGCCCGAGTCGGTGGGCACTACCACGAGGCCATTGAGCGGGGTAGGGGAAGCAAAGTTCGGGACCCTCCGTCCAACCTGGATGCTTGCGAGCACCGCGCCGTTCGCTGGGTTGAGCTCTTGGAGGATCCCGTTGGGATAGCGCAGGGACCAAAGCGCACCCCCCGACAGGACGACCGTCGAGTTGGCGGAGCCCGAACGCCATCCTGTGCGCAGCGAAGCGAGGTCCACCTGCTGTATCCCTCCCGACCGGCACGGCACGTAAATGCTGTCCGTCGAGGCGTCCCACGCGGCCCCGCCATCGGGGTCACTGCCACATATCCGTCCGGCGATAGGCGCCACCCTCGACAGGTCCGACTGGCGCAGCAGGTAACCGATGTCGGTCTTGCCGACAGCGAAGAGGTCCCCGTCCGGTAACAGGATCGGACCTCCCGTAGACAGGTCCAAATCCCCTGTGGCGACCGGGTCCTGGAAGTGGGCGAGCGGGGTCGGGCCCAATGCTGGTGCGAGCTTGACCACCGACTCAGCCCACGGGGCGGGCTTGGAGGAGTTCGGGTTGCCGGTAGTTACGAAGACGTCTCCGTTTGCACCTACTGCAGGTCCCGAACCGCCATCCCAGACCGCTCCACCGCTACCGGTGGGCGTCACGTTAAAGGCAGTGTTACTGCCACCGGTGACTGGTACTGACACGATCCAGCCGTGGTAGAACCCGCAGTCGCCGTACTGGCCTCCGTAACCGACGTAGACGCGTCCATTGCCGAACGCGAGAGCCGCCCGCTGCAGGAGGTGTACGGCGCTTTCGCCGGAGCCGAGAGGCGGGTCGGCGTTGACGTTCGATGTGATCGTACCCGTTGCGGTATCTATCCCGAAGAGCTGGTGGCGGACGGGAGCTTTACCAGCGTTGCTCAACTCGGCGAGGACGTAGATTACCCCGGTGGCGGTGTCGATGACAGGCGTGCTCGTGACGCCCAGCGGATCCACGTCGCCGCATCCGGCCTGTGAGGCGACATTGCGCAAGGGTGATCCGAGCCGTGTTTCCCACAACGTCTTTCCGTTCGAAGCGTCAAGGGCGAAGACGTCGTCGTCCTCGGTAGCTACGAGCACCATCCCGTTGTAGACGAGCGGCTGGCCGTAGACCGCTGATCCGTCCAGGGCGTTGCTCCACGCCATGTGAAGTGGCGTCGGCGGTGGTCCGCCGGGAGCGTCGCCAAGGTGGGCGCTGCCTCCCTGGTATGTGGTCCATGAGGCAGCCGCGGACCCATTCGGGTTGGCGGTCGTTGAGGGCTGGACCGAGGTAGGGGAGCCTGGAAGGGTGGAGACACTCGACGGCGTCGGGGCGTTTGGTCCGAGGGTCGACTCTGCGGGGCCCCCTGTCGTGGCGCAGCCTGCGATCAGTAAAGATGCTGCTACGAGGGAAAGGGCGGTGCTGCAACTTCTACCGACAGGACTGACGGCTTGACGCTCGTGGCGACCCCGCCGATTCCGATACCCCCGTCGCTGGTCCACCCCCAATCCCGCTCAGCTCGACGGTACGGGACAGGCAGAGCCGGAGGCGGGATGAAGGACTGAAGCGGAAACCTTTATAGGCCCGGCGGCGAGGACCTTGACCTGAGTCCATCTGTATGGGGGCGGCGAACCCGGGGCGGCCCCGGGCACTGGATGGGCGGGGAGCGGCGCAGGGCTGATACAGGCCTGACCGGAACTGACCGTCCAGTAGTCGTTGTAGCGCACCCGAACGGTCAGGGTCCCAGGCGTCGAAGCCTGCAGGGTGAAATGGTCCGGGACGAGCGACGTGAGTAAACCCGGTCCCGAAACGAGGCCCGGGCTTGCGTCGACCTTCCAGAGGGTCCAGTTAGGGGACTTCCAAACCATAGCCAGGTCCGAAACCTTCCCGGAAGAGACGAGGGCCGCTTCCTTCTTGGCTGCGTAGTCGAGGGGTGCCTTGGGCACTGCGACGTAGCTGATGCCTTCCTCGTCGAGCCATGTGCTGTAGCTGGAAGCGTTTAGCGCCCCGGGCGTATAAAAGATCGGGTTGTCGGCGATGTCGAGTTGGCGTTCCCAGCCCCGCGCTATCGGAATGTAGGGGGCGATGTAGGCGGACTCCCAATGTTCCGAGGTGGGAGTGACCTCTATCCGCATAGGAGCCGGATGCAGGTGTTGCAGCTCTGTGACGAGCGGCTTGTAGAAGGTCGCCTCGGTGTAGGGGGCCGCCGAGGGGGAGGTGATGATGCTGTTGATACCCGCCCACTGCCACAGGGCGAAAGGAACGACCAAGGCGACAGCGGCATTGCGCCAACGCCCTTGCGGTTGGAGCGTCCGGCCGAGTGCCGACGTCGCCCAGCGGGCGGCCCCCGAATCGCTCAACCTTGCGAGAGCCGGCCCGGGCGTGGTCAGAAAGCAGGCAAGTAGCGGAATCCCGATTGTGTTCGCGAGCCGCGGAGCGTTGCCTCCCAGCGGGTTCGCCACTATGAAGGAAGCGAACGTGGCAATGGCGTACAGCCCCGCGCCTACCCGCACCACCGGCGTCGTGCGAACGAGCGGGGTCATAGCGGTGAGGCACAGCAGTTCTGTGGGCAGGAGGCCTGTCCACGGGAACGGGAAAGGGCCGTCACCAGGAAAAAGCAGGACGATCGACACGATCCCAACGGACGCCGCAGCGGTGGTTGCGATCAGCCACGCCCGGGGCGTCGAATGGGTCGCCCAGGCGAGAAGAGCCATGGCGAGAAAGGCCGCTGCCAGCGGCGAGAAGCCCCCAGCTAGCAGTCCGAGAAGGATCGCCTGGGTGCGCCGCCCTCGCTGAAGGCTGACCAGCGCCGCCAGACCGGCAGCCTCGCCGGCCAGGAACGGCCATTGGCCGATCATCACAGGCAGGACAGTGGAGACCGAGAAGTACCAGGTGCCGAGAGGCCGGGCTCCCATCACCGAGCGCACGAGACGGTCGAAAGACCAGGTAGCTACCACTGCGGACGCTACGGCCACGACCTTCATCCCGACAAGCGCGCCGACCGGGGGGAACAGGATGCTGTAGCCGAGAGGAAAGTTTCCCGCGTACCACCCGCTGTCCCAGATCATGAACCCATGAAGGTGGAACTGGGTGACCCTGTAGGTCTGGGCCGCCTGGTCGACTCCGCGCCAACCTAGGAGCATCGCGATCCCGGCGAGCGACAGAGCCAAAGCTGAAGGGCCGACATTTGCACAAAAGGTGCGAATACAGTCCGTCTGTGGAGCGCTGGCGGTGGAGACGGACGGCGGCGGGTTGGATGCTGTGGTCATCGTCGGAAATCGCAGTTGTTGATCGAAACGACGAACACACCCGTAGGCAGGGCGTCGAAATTCGTGGCGATGCTAACTTCTCCCGAAGCCTACGTGGGTTTGGGCGCGATGCCGAAGTCGGTGGCGATCCTGCTGATCCGTCGAGCCATATCGACGTCGCGCTGGGTGACCTTTGGGCCCTTGCTATGA
>JAJZDJ010000244.1 GCA_021828685.1 Actinomycetes bacterium
CACTAGGTTGGGGGTTCGAGTCCCTCCCCCGGAGCGTCATGTACAGCGTCGACTTCTACTTCGATGTGATGTGCCCCTGGGCGTACCAGTCCGCGAAGTGGATCCGTTCGGCGCGTGAACAGCGCGAGATAACCGTGACCTGGCGGTTCTTCTCACTGGAGGAGGCCAACCGTGAGCCCTCGAAGAAGCACCCGTGGGAGCGGTCCTGGTCCTACGGGTGGTCGATGCTGCGCGTAGCAGCCCTGCTGCGACGCCAGGAGAACGGGAACGACGCCGTCGACGCCTTCTACAAGGTGGCCGGGCGGATGCTCCACGAGGAGGGCCTCAAAGTGCATACCCCCGAAGGCGTGGCCGTCGTGTTGACAGAGATCGGCCAGGACACGGGCCTCGTTGCTTCAGCGCTTGCGGACGACTCCACCAACCAAGAAGTGAGGGACGACCACGAGGCGGCGGTCGCCCGCGGCGGCTACGGAGTGCCGACCTTGGTGATAGACGGCGCCGACACGATCTTCGGACCGGTGGTGACGCCGGCTCCCCTCGGTGAGCAGGCAGGGCGGCTCTGGGATGCCGTCGTCATGTGGAGGGAGTTCCCTCATCTCTACGAGATGCGCAGGCCGAAGACCGGAGAGGACTGGGGCCACATCGAGTCAACTTTTTCCCCCTACCTGAAAGCACGCGACTGGAAAAGCATCCAGACGCCGGTGCCGTGAGCGCGACGCCGCCCGGTGCAGGGCTGCGGGCTGACAGCTCGGCTGCAGGCCTGAAGGCGCAGCTCGACGAGGTCTGGGCCAGCCTCGGCGCACTCGGGCGCGACATCAGCGACGAAGAATGGACCTTGCAGACAGCCTGCCCCGGTTGGAGCGTCGCCGCACAGTACGCGCACGTCATCGGCACGGAGAGCTCGCTGCTCGGGCGTCCGGCCCCGCAGGCCGGCGACGGTGTTGCGGCGCACGTCCGAAACCAGATCGGAGGCCGGAACGAGGCTTGGGTCGCGTCCTTCGCTGCGACGTCACGCTCAGACGTGCTCGACGTCTTCGACGAGGTCACCGCGGCCAGACGGGAAGCTCTGGCTGGCATGGGCGAGGACGACTTCAGCGCTGCGTCCTGGACGCCGGTCGGCGAGGCGGACTACCGGCGCTTCATGCAGATCAGGGTCTTCGACTGCTGGGTGCACGACCAGGACGTCCGCGACGCGGTCGGTCGACCAGGGCAGCGCTCCGGTTCTGCCGCCGAGCAGTCCGTGGATGAGATAGTGCGCGCGGCGGGCTACGTGGTCGGCAAACGCGGCGGGGCCCCGGCCGGGTCGTCGGTGCGGATAGCGCTGACCGGGCCGGTGTTCAGGGAAGTGAACGTGTCTGTGGTCGACGGGCGGGCAAGGGTCGTCGAGGGTGGGCAGGAAACGCCGACGGTCAGCCTGACGCTTTCCTCCGACGCATTCACCCGACTTTCGTGCGGCCGAGTCGACCCGAGCGTCGTAGTCGACGGTGGCGCTTTCGGCGGCGTCCAGATCGCCGGCGACATGGAGCTCGGCGTCCAGATCGCCAGAAATCTAGCTTTCACGATCTGAGGTGCGGCCGTCTAACCTGTCCGGGTATGACGGAGGTCACAGCACCAGGAACATCATCAACCACCCCCGACATCTTGCGCTACTGGGCGTCGAAGCGCCCGGCGCATCCGGCGCTGCGATTCGACGGAGGCGAGCTCACCTACGCGGAGCTTGACGCCAGGTCCAGTCAGGTAGCTCAAGCTTTGGCTGCGGAGGGGGTAGGCCACGGGGAGCGTGTGGCGTTCCTGGACAAGAACAGCCCGGAGCAGGTGGAACTGTTCTTCGGAGCAGCGAAACTGGGCGCGGTTCCCTGCCCGGTCAACTACCGGCTCGCCGCGCCCGAAGTCGCGTACATCGTGTCCGACAGCAGGGCGAAAGTATTCGTCGTAGGCGAGGAGTTCGCCGCACTCGCCGACAAGATCTCCGGGGACCTCGAAGGCGTGCGGATCGTGACCACCGGAGCTGATTACGTCGGCTGGCGCGACGGCTATGCGAGCGAGGATCCGCACGTCGCTTCGAAGCCCAGCGATGTCGCCTACCAGCTCTACTCGTCGGGGACCACCGGCCTTCCCAAAGGCGTTCAGCTCACGCACTCGAACCTGACCTCCGGCATGGAGTTGTACCCGCAGGCGATGGGTCTGGGTCCCGACTCGGTGAGCGCGGTGCCGATGCCGCTCTATCACATCGGTGGGGGCGGCTGGCTGCTGGCCGGCATATCCCAAGGGGCCACGAGCGTCTTGATACGTGACATAGTCCCTGACCGTTTCGTCGATACGATCGTGCGGGAGAAAGTCACCCACGGCTTCCTCGTACCGGCGGTGCTCGGTTTCATGCTCGCTGTGGCCGACGTGGACAAGAAGGACTTCTCGGCGCTTCAGGCTCTGCTCTACGGTGCCTCGCCGATCTCGGAGAAGGTTCTGGCAGCGTCGGTGCGCACATTCGGCTGCAAGTTCGTCCAGGCCTACGGTCTCACCGAGTCGACCGGCACCATTATCTACCTACCCGCAGAAGACCACGATCCTGACGGCCCCAACCGCCACCGCCTGCGCGCTGTCGGGATCCCGATCCCGGGCGCCGAGGCGAAGATCGTCGACTCCGCCAGCGGCCGCGAATCAGACACCGGGGAGGTCGGCGAGATCTGGGTCAAGGGCCCGACGGTCATGGCGGGTTACTGGAACATGGAGGGCCAGACTCGGACCACGATCACCGCGGACGGCTGGCTGCGCACCGGCGACGCCGGGTATCGAGACTCCGACGGCTACTTCTACGTCCACGACCGGGTCAAGGACATGATCGTCTCGGGCGGGGAGAACATCTATCCTGCCGAAGTCGAGAATGCCATCATGGCCCATCCCGGCGTCGGCGATGTCGCGGTCATCGGGATACCAAGCGAACGCTGGGGCGAGACGCCTCTCGCCATGGTCGTCCGGTCGCCCGGATCGGAGGTCACCGAAGTCGAGCTTCTTGCCTTTTGCCGGGAGCGCCTTGCGGGATTCAAATGCCCGTCCGGTGTCGAGTGGCTGGAGTCTCTGCCACGCAACCCGAGCGGCAAGGTGCTGAAGAAGGACCTTAGGGAGCCCTACTGGGAGGGACGTGCTCGCCGGGTGGGCTAGACGCGCTAGGGCTAGGGGTAGGGCTAGGGCTAGGGCGGATCGCCGGTCATAGGCGGATCGCCGGTCATAGGCGGATCACCGGTCATAGGTGCAGGCCGCACTCGGTCTTTTCCGAGTCGGCCCAACGGCCGGAGCGGGGGTCGTCGCCTGGTGCGACCGGGCGGGTTGTCGGGGCACAGCCGATCGAAAGGTAGCCTTGCGACATGAGGGGGTGGGCGGGGAGGTCGTGGTCGTCCATGTAGGCAGCGATGTCGCCGTCGGTCCAGGCGGCGAGGGGGTTGATCTTGACCATTCCGCGGTTGGCGTCCCAGGCTGCGATCGGAGTGTGGCGGCGTGTGTCCGCGTCGACACGCTTGAGCCCGGTGACCCAGGCGGCGCGTCCGGCGAGGGCGCGCTCCAGCGGCTCGACTTTTCGTAGGTCGCAGCATCTTCGCGAACCGCACGGCCACGCGTCCGCTTCGAGGCCAGGTTCGAGGACGCGCAGGTTCAGGCTGTAGAGGCTGCGTACCTCGTCGACGTATCGCAGTGTCTCTGGGAAATGCGCTCCCGTGTCCAAGAAGACGATCTCTATGTTCGGGTCCGCCTTGACGGCGAGGTCGACCAGAACGGGGTCCTGGAACGAGCAGGCGACCGTCAGTGATCCCTCGAAGCGCTTGATCGACCAGGCAATTATTTCGGACGGCTGCGCCGACTCGAACTCGGCGGATCGCCGGTCCAGCTCATCTTGGAGCTGAGACGGTGCCGTCGAGGTGGTTGGAAAGGTGGCGGATTCCATGAAATGTCCTTGCGTTGGTGGGGTGTCCTGAGGTGCGACGGAGGAGTTTCGTAAGACAACCATAATAGATGACTAATGTGATCGGGATATTGATATATTCGTTGAGTAAGCGGAGGTGCGTGTCACCTCCGAGAGCGCTCG
>JAJZDJ010000245.1 GCA_021828685.1 Actinomycetes bacterium
TGACGCTTCGCGTAGACAGATCTGCGAGAAAAGGTACGGCTTCAGCTTCGTGAAAGTGCTCTGCAAGGCTGAAGCGTTGGCATTCGACGGGACAAGTGAAGCTTCGTAGGCGAGGTCCTCGACGAGGAAGTTTCGCAGGCTCGCGGGGAACTGGCTCCAGTAGTTCGCCTGGGACTCGTTGACGGCCCGGGCCGCGTCGAGGACATCCTGGCCGGGAAGCTTGTTGATCGCCGCGAGGTGCTCCGAGAGCGCCATGAAGCTGACGTTGTAGCCCACGATGTTCGCGACAAAGGCGCTGCTGTAGGTTCCGGGGCCGCCGGTCCCGAAAACCCCCACCCCCGTGCCGCCCTGCGCTTTCGAGTTGGCCTGGTCGACCTGCGTCACGTAGGTGGAGTTGGAGGTCCACTCGGCGAGCTGGTTGTTGAGAGCGGACACGCTGAAGACGTGGCCGTTGACGCTTGCGGCGTACGGAGAGGTGTTGCAGGCCGCCAAAGTGACGGTAGCGACCAAGGCGCCCCCTGCAACCGCGAAGGCCCTCAGACGCCGTGTGGCGGTTGCACGCTTGGGGGTCCTGGCGGCGATGGACTGCCTGCCTTCTGCGGCCCGCCGGCCGGCGGGCCGGCGTGTGCTGTACGGCAGGAGTTGAGCGTGGGTGTCGTCGAAGTTTGTCACGGCGACGCCGATGCTACCGGCGGGAACAGTTCACTGAGCAACACCCGGATGTGCTCGACGGGATCCGTGCTCTTGGAGAGGGGCACGACGAGCTGTCCTATGTCTTGTTTGTACACCGCCTTCGCCGCGAGCCGTCCGAGGCGGACCGTCTGGGAGAACTTGAGCTCCAGCGGGGACATGCGGGCGGTATAGCCGCCCCCCATCCCGGCTCCGGAAGCGACGACCGTCACGTCTCGCACCCCGACTCGGGCGCACTCGGCTCGCAGCTGGGCGATGTGCAACAAGGCCCGCGCCGGATCGGGAAGAGGACCGAAGCGGTCGAGCCATTCTTTTTCGATGTCGTCGACCTCACCTTGCGTCGTAACCGTGGCGAGGCGCCGGTAAGCCTCGAGGCGGAGGTCCTCGCGCGACACGTAGTCGGCTGGAAGGTTCGCACTGACCGGCACGTCGAGTTTGATCTCCGCGGGCTCGCGTAACGGCTCGCCTTTGAGCTCGGCTACCGCCTCGGAGACCATCTGGACGTACAGGTCGTACCCGACGGCCGCGATGTGGCCGGACTGGTCGCCGCCGAGAAGGTTCCCGGCGCCGCGGATCTCCAGGTCGCGCATGGCGATCTTGAATCCCGATCCGAGCTCGGTGTGCTCGCCGATCGTCTTCAGCCTCTCGTAGGCTTCCTCGGAGAGCACCTGGTCGGGGGGGTAGAAGAGGTAGGCGTACGCTCGCTGTCCCGAGCGTCCGACGCGCCCGCGAAGCTGGTGGAGCTGGCCGAGTCCGAGGCGGTCGGCCCTGTCGACGACCAGAGTGTTGACTGTCGGCATGTCAATACCTGACTCGATGATAGTCGTGCAGACGAGCACGTCGTAGGATCCCTCCCAGAAGTCGAGCACCACCTTCTCGAGCGCCCCCTCGTCCATCTGGCCGTGAGCGGTGGCTACCCGCGCTTCGGGGACCATCGCCCGTAGGTCCGCCGCGACCCGGTCGATGTCGGCCACCCTGTTGTGCACATAGAACACCTGACCTTCGCGCAGCAGCTCACGTCGGATCGCCTCGGCCACGGCGCGGTCGTCGTGCTCGCCGACGTAGGTAAGGATCGGCTGGCGGTCCGCGGGAGGCGTGTGGAGAAGGGTGAGGTCCCGGATGCCGGTGAGGCTCATTTCCAACGTACGCGGGATCGGGGTCGCGGTGAGGGTGAGGACGTCCACGTCAGCGCGCAGCTTCTTGATCGACTCCTTGTGGTGAACCCCGAAGCGCTGCTCCTCGTCGACGACGAGCAGGCCGAGGGCTTTGAACTTGACGTCGCCTGAGAGGAGCTTGTGGGTGCCGATGACGACGTCGACGCTTCCAGAGGCCAAGCCATCCGTGACCTCCTTCGCCTGGGCCGCCGTGAGAAAGCGCGAAAGCATCTCCACTCGAAGCGGGTAGCCGGAGAAGCGTTCGCTGAAAGTCTGGTAGTGCTGGGAAGCGAGAAGTGTCGTCGGTACTAGAACAGCGACCTGCATCCCGTCCTGCACCGCCTTGAAAGCTGCGCGCAGTGCTATCTCGGTTTTGCCGAAGCCGACATCCCCGCACACGAGCCGGTCCATCGGGCTCGAACGTTCCATGTCGGATTTGACCTCGTCGATCGCGGTCAGCTGATCGGGCGTCTCCTGGTAAGGGAAGGCATCCTCGACCTCGGCCTGCCATGGCGTGTCGGGTCCGAATGCGTGTCCGGGAGAGGTGATCCGCTTCTGGTAGAGCACGACGAGCTCCTGCGCTATCTCGCGGACCGCCGAGCGCACCTTCGACTTCGTCCGCTGCCACTCGGCCCCGTTCAGGCGGTTCAGCGTCGGGCTTTCGCCCCCGCTGTAGGGGCGGAGCAGGTCGACCTGATCGGAGGGGACGTAGAGCTTGTCGCCGCCTTTGTACTCGAGGAGGAGGTAGTCCCGCTCGACGCCACCTATCGAGCGGCGAACCATCCCGGCGAAGCGGCCCACGCCGTGCTGGTGGTGGACGACCAGTGATCCGCTGTGCAGGTCGTCGAAGAAGGTCTCGGAGTTGCGGGCTCTCGGCCGGGGCCGTCTGTGAGTTCGTCTCCTCCCGGAAATGTCGCTCTCGGCGAGCACGGCGACGCGGAACTGGCGCGAGAAAAAGCCGCGTTCGAATCCCGTCACGACCACGTGGGCTAGGCGATCGTCGCGGCGTCCCGGCGGATCGCCAGCGGTAACGGCGACCCCGTGGTTCGATAGAAGCTCGGCTAGTCGGGCTCCGCTCGCCTTCCCGTCGGCGCAGACCGCGATCCGGTAGCCCTCCGCCTGAAAGCCCCGCAGCTGCGCGACGAGGCGCTCGCCGCCCCCCACGACGGGGTCCCATCCCGAGGCGGCTATCACCTCGGTGTCGGGCCCCTCGGGTGCGGAGGTCACGCTCCAGGTGGGAGCGCTTGTCCGGGCGAGAAGCCGGTCGAAGGGCAGGTGCAGGCGTGGAAGGCCTTCGTGGTCGACCCCCCATGTGTTCGCCAAGGCGGACACCAGGGAATCCTCCTCGGCTACGAGGTCCGTGGCCCGGTCGCGCATCCTGCGTGGATCGACCAGCACGACGACGCTGTCGTCGGGTAGCAGGTCGGCGAGGAGATGCTCGTCGTCCGCGAGCCATCCGAGCCACGACTCCATTCCGTCGAAGAAGTGGCCTTCACCTAGGCGCTCGAGCTGCGCCGCGCCCCACGGGGCGTCCCTGACGAGCCCCCGCGCGCGGGCCCTGATCTCGTCGCTCGGGCGTAGCTCCCTGCACGCGAACAGCTCGACGGATTCCACGTCGACGGTGGACCTCTGATCGCCAACCGAGAACTCGCTCAGCCTGTCGACCTCGTCGCCCCATAAGTCGATTCGCACCGGCACGTCGGCGGTCGATCCGAACACGTCGATGATCGACCCCCTGACCGCCACCTCCCCCCTGTGCTCGACCTGGTACTCACGGCGGTAGCCGAGACCGACCAGTCGCCCGACCAGCTCGCCGAGATCGACGCTGTCGCCTTTGGATACGACCACAGGGGCGGTGTCTTCGACGTGGGGCCCGAGACGCTGCAGCAGAGACCTGATGGGGGCGACGACGACCCTCGGTGCGGCCGAGCGTGGCGGGGCCGGGCGTGGCGGGGCCGACGAGCGTTCCGGCGACGACGGACGCCCCGACTCCGACGCCTTCCCCGAGCCCGACGCCTTCCCCGAGCCCGACGCCTTCCCCGACTCCGACCCCCAGGAGCGCAGGTGCCACATGGTGCGCACCCGGCGCCCCATCGTCTCAATGCCTGGGCTCACCCGTTCGAGCGGGAGCGTCTCCCATGCGGGGCACACGTCCACCCTGT
>JAJZDJ010000246.1:0-1683 GCA_021828685.1 Actinomycetes bacterium
CCGGGTATGAAACAGTAACTGGCACGGTAGACGTAGCAGCGTACGCACCTAGGGGACTTAAGGTCGCAGCGAGGGCTGCGGCGGGCGCCGCAACCCACACCCGGCGGGTCGCCCGTATGGGGATCGCGTGCTTGGAGTTCCCGACAGATTTAAGTGACCGGGTCATATTAAGTTTCACCTCTCCTTTTGCTGTGGAGTGAGCGAGAAGTTGATGTCTCAGATAGTGGTATTTAGGGGTCTGTTGGTTGTGACGGGACATGGCGCGTTACAAGACTGCCGGATTGCCAGCGACTAGCGTCGATTCCGGTTTCATCGGTGCCTTGGTAGACGTTGTTGTCATCGGGCGTCGTTTTAATCATCAGTGGAGCGTGGTCCACGGCCACGACCACATGTGATTTGGGCTCCTTTCGGTTGTCGCTTCGAGTTGTGTCTAACCAAGTTTGGCAGCATTGTCTGGATTTGTCGTCATCCCAAACGATGATTTTTTGCTCTCCATGCCGTTGAGCGACCACGACTCGACGCTGGCGGGCTAAATTCGCGAGCGGTGAGATCGATGCGGGGTTTGGCAGGTAGTTGGGGTCCCTGTGGCATGGGCGTGCTGCTCGCTTTGGTCGGCCAACCGGTGTTGTGGCAAAGCCAGGTCGGCCCGAAACCTGACGCTGGTAGCGTCACCGGGGGTGTGCTCATAGCGGTAGCCGCCCTGCCTCTCGGGGGCCTGCACAGATGGCCAACGGGAGCTTTGGCAGTGTCGGCGGCCGGGTTGTTTGCTTATGGCGCTCTGGGTTTTCCGGCATCACCCGCGGACCTTGCCACCCTGTTCCTTTTGGCTTGGGTGGTCGGCGTCAGCCGTCCCGCTGTCTCGTTGACCGCCCCGGTGCTAGTTGTTGGCGCTTCTGGCATGACAGCGCTGCTGCGACCGGGGGTCCATAGCGTCGGCTACGTCGCCGGCGGCCTGCTAGCCCCGGTGCTCGCAACGCTTGTCGGCGTCGCGGGCCGCGAACACAAACAGAGAAGCGAAGCAGCCCGCCACGAACAAGAGGCGGCGCTCGCAGCTCATCGCCTCGCGGTCGACCAGGCGGCGGCGACTGAGCGGCTGCGCATCGCCCGGGAGATGCATGACGCTATCGGTCACGGCGTGACCGTCGCGACCCTCGCTGCTGAAGCTGCGTCGAAACTCGGCCGCCGGGACCCAAAGCGCGCCGAAGAGTTCCTCGAGATCGTCGTACGCACAGGCAAGCAGACCATGCAAGAACTGCACCAACTGCTCGGCTTGCTCTGCTCCGAGCCCGACAACCGAGCGGCCAGGCCAGCCGAGACGCTCGACGAGGTCGTCCGCCGATATGCTAACGCCGGCCTGGAAGCATCTCTCAAGGTCGGCAACGACTGCCCAGCATTACCCGCCCACGTCGAGCGTGCCATAACAGCGATCGTCGCAGAAGGACTCGCCAACACAGTCCGCCACTCCGGCGCGCACCGGGCTGTCGTGGAACTCGACTGGGAGGATGGCTTGCTGCACGTAACGGTAACAGACGACGGGCGAGGGCCTGGGTCCGCCGAGTTCAGTTTCGGCCTGACGGGTGCGGCGGAACGGGCGAGGAGCCTAGGCGGCCGCCTACACCTCGAAGCGTCCCCGACGGGGGGCTCCCGCCTCGAAGCAGCCATCCCCTACACCAACCCCGTCGG
>JAJZDJ010000246.1:1783-3977 GCA_021828685.1 Actinomycetes bacterium
ACCACACCGTGACCAAGACCACACCATGACCGGCACTGCCGATCCGGTCCGGGTCGTCGTCGCCGACGACGAGCAGATAGTCCGAGAGTCCATCGCCGCGATCCTCGCCGACGAGGACGACCTGGCAGTCGTCGGCATCGCAGCCAGTGGAGAGCAAGCCATCGCGATCGTCGATGACACACACCCTGACGTCGTGGTCATGGACCTACGCATGCCCGGCGTCGGCGGCTTGGAAGCGATCAAAATCCTTTCTGCGGCCCCCGAACCCCGGCCAGCGTTACTAGCGCTCACAACCTTCGCCACCGACGACGTAGCCCTCGACGCCATCCGCGCCGGAGCAACCGGCTTCTGCTCGAAAGCCGACCCTGCGCATCACCTCGCCGATGCCGTACGCACCGTAGCGTCAGGCGACGCCATCGTGTCACCTCGGATCCTTCGCACCCTCCTCGAACGCCTCGCGCCCCGTCCCGCTACACCGCCGGACCCCGACGGCCTCACCCGCCGCGAGATGGAAATCCTCCACCTGATAGCCCAAGGAGCCACGAACCCAGAAATTACCGAAGCCCTGAACATATCAGACACGACAGTCCGCACCCACGTAACGCACCTGCGAAGGAAACTCCACGCGCGAACCAGAGCCGAGCTAGTCGTACGAGCCTGGGAACAGCACTTCTACGTCGTTCCGCCCCCCGGCTAATCCGCCCCCGACTGGCGCCGGTGTGTTGTCGACGTCAGGGACGCCGCAAGCGGCGCGCGGGCAGGGCGCAGTGCGCTGCTTCTTCCCGAAGGCGATCCTGCCGCTGCGACCTGGGTGCGCGACCAGGCAAATTCTGTACGCCCCGGACGGCCCAAGCCCCGGATGGATCACAGGACGGAGCCCTGTCCGGGTACTGGTCGAGCTGTGCCCGTCCCATCGAGACCCCGATCTAGGCCACCCCGAGGCTCGCGGCGCGCTCCGCCAGACGCTGCGCTAGTGCGTCGGGGATGACGAGCGTCTCGTCGTCGGTGATCTCCCCGGGAAGCTTGCGCCCGGCGCCCGGGAGGCGACCGCCGGCGTCCTCGACGCGCTGCGCGTAGAGAGCCATCCTCTCCGACGCTTTGCCGTCGACGTCGAACTTGGCCGGGTCGATGGCTATCACCAAATGCCCGATCCGCTGCGCAGCGCTGACAGTGGCAGCCGAAAGCGGGTCCGCTACGTCGCCCGCCAGGTTCGGTCCGCACATGACGCCTGAGAGAAGCTCGACCATCGTCGCCAGCGCGTAGCCCTTCGATCCGCCTATCGGGGCGAGCATTCCCTTCAATGCCTTCGTCGGGTCGGTGGTCGGGTTGCCTTCCTCGTCGAGCGCCCAGCCGGCCTCGAGCTCACGGCCCGCAGCCGCCGCCTCGGCGATCTTTCCCCGTGCGACTGCGCTCGTGGCCAGGTCGACGATGACGGCGCCCGAGCCCTCCGGCATGGCGAAAGCTATAGGGCTAGTGGACAGAACGGGGGCCCTCCCCCCCCAGGGTGGCATCACGGCCGGCCCGTTCGAGAAGGCGATCGCCACTTTGCCGCCCTCCGCCGCCGCTCCCACGTAGAGACCGAGAGCCCCGCAGTGGCCGGAGTTGCCGACCGAGACCGCCGCGATCCCGTACTGGGCGCAGCGAGCCGACGCGAGTTGCGTAGCGTCCCAGACCTGCCAGTGGCCGAGCCCGTTGTCGCCGTCGAATGAAACTGCCGGACCGGTGTCGCCGACCAAGCGGAGTTGGGCGGAAGGATTCGCTCCCCCGCCCGCGAGACGGTCCAGGTAAAAGGGCAGCCGCATCAGCCCGTGCGATCCTCGCCCCCATGCGTCGGCCGCGGCGAGCGCCCACGCCGTCCGGTCCGCCGGCCCTTCAGCCATGCCGGCCGCCTGAAGCATCCGCGCCGCGGTGTTTCTCATGGCTCCGACAGTGCTCTGCATAATCTTCTCCTATAGGGTCGCCGGTCCGGGTTGACAGGGGCTCTCAGCCATGCCAGTCTAACAGTGGTCTGACCTCTGTTCTTTAGAAGGGATCCGCCGAATGTCATCTGAGCAAGCCGCCGAGGCCTCCCCGGCCGCTACAAGCCCTGGTAGTGGTCAGATCCTAGTGGCCGAGGACGTCTGGGGAGCCGCGTTCGATTCCCTGGCGGCGACCCACCCTGTGTCACGCCGGCCCGACGCTTGGTCGGACCCGG
>JAJZDJ010000247.1 GCA_021828685.1 Actinomycetes bacterium
ATGGAATCACGCGGAGCAGCCCGGCAAGTCGGATCCTCTCGCCCTATTCCACCCAGCGGTAGCCGAATGGTTCAGGCGCCGGTTCCCTGACGGTCCGACCGACCCTCAGATCAAGGGTTGGCCGCTTATATCGGCGGGGTTGGACACCCTGATAGCCGCCCCGACGGGCTCGGGCAAGACACTGGCCGGATTCCTGGTAGCTATCGACGCCTTGTACCGGGCGCACCAGGCCGGGGAGGACGTTGCGCGGGGGACGAGGACCCTCTACGTGTCCCCGCTTAAGGCGCTGGCAGTCGACATCGCCGAGAACCTGCAACGTCCGCTGGCCGAGATAGCCGAAGTAGCGATCGGGATGGGGCTGGCGGCTGCGCCTATCCGGGTGGCGGTGCGCACGGGCGACACGACGGCATCGGAGCGCACGTCGATGGTCCGCCGGCCGCCCTCGATCGTCGTCACGACTCCGGAGTCGCTCTACCTGATGCTCACCAGCCCCAACGGCAGGGTAGCGCTCGGTGGTGTCAACACGGTGATCGTCGACGAGATCCACGCTGTGGCGCGCGACAAGCGGGGTGCGCACCTGGCTCTGAGTCTGGAACGACTCGAGGCGCTTTGTGACCGACGCCCGGTCCGGATCGGCCTTTCGGCGACGCAGCGGCCGGTCGAGTTGGTCGGAAAGTTGCTGGTAGGTGACCGCCCCCCACCGGCGATCGTGGACGTGGGGCACCACCGCGAACGAGATCTGGCGATCGAACTGCCAGAAGGGGAGTTGGAGGCTGTCGCATCCGCCGAGCAGATGAGAGACGTCCTCGATCGTATCGCCGACCTGGTCAAGGCTCATCGCACCACGATCGTCTTCGTCAACACGCGGCGCCTAGCCGAGCGACTCGCGCATCAGCTTGGGGAGCGCCTCGACGACCAGGACGTCGCCGCGCACCACGGCAGTCTGTCCAAGGAACGCCGGTACCGGGTCGAAAGCCGGTTGAGATCAGGCGACCTGCGGGTCCTTGTCGCGACAGCTTCGCTCGAACTGGGGATCGACATCGGCCCGGTAGACCTCGTGTGCCAGGTCGGTTCGCCTCGCAGTATTGCGACCTTCTTACAGCGGGTAGGACGCGCCAATCACAGTCGGTTCGGGACTCCGAAGGGTCGTCTTTTTCCTCTGAGCAGGGATGAGCTCGTCGAGTGCACCGCACTGCTGATCGCAGTACGCGAAGGCCGCCTAGACGCAATCGTCCCGGCGCAGCTTCCAATGGACATCGTCGCCCAGCAGATCGTGGCGGAGGTGTCAGCGAAGGAGTGGCCGACCGGGGACCTTTACGACCTCGTGCGCCGTGCTGCGCCCTACACGGGTATGTCCAGGGAGCGCTTCGACGAAGCGGTGGAGCTGGTAAGTGAGGGTATCCAAACCGGGCGCGGCAAGCGGGGTGCCTACTTGCACCACGACAAGATCAATGGGCTGCTTCGGGCGCGGAAAGGGGCCCGACTCGCAGCTGCCACATCCGGGGGAGCAATACCTGAGACAGGTGATTACAGGGTGTTGGCCGAACCCGACGACACCCTGGTCGGCACCGTCAACGAGGACTGGGCGGTCGAGTCGATGGCGGGGGACATTTTCCTCCTCGGCAGCCACTCGTGGCAGATCCGCCGCATCGAAGCAGGGATCGTCCGGGTAGCCGACGCCGGGGACAGCCCCCCGACAATTCCGTTCTGGATCGGCGAGGCACCGGCGCGAACGTCTGAATTGTCACAAGAAGTGTCGAGGCTGCGGGCTACAGTAGACGGCTACCTAGGTATCGGGGAGCCCGACTCCGCTCGTCGCTGGCTCGTCGACAAAGCCGGGGTGAGCCTCGCGGCGGCGACCACCATCGTCGACTATCTAGCCGTCGGCAAGGCGGCCCTCGGGGCGATGCCCACCCAGGAACTGCTGGTCCTGGAACGCTTCTTCGACGACACAGGAGGCATGCAGCTCGTCCTTCACTCGCCGTACGGGGCACGCGTCAATCGGGGCCTCGGGCTGGCGCTTCGAAAGAAGTTCTGTCGACGTTTCAACTTCGAACTGCAGGCGGCGGCGACAGACGACGCGATCGTGCTGTCCCTCGGGCCGCACCACAGTTTCCCTCTCGACGAAGTCCCGCGCTATGTCGCGAGCGCGTCGCTCGACGACACTCTCGAGCACGCGATCCTCGACTCGCCCATGTTCCAGTCCCGGTGGCGCTGGAACCTCAACAGGTCGCTTATGGTGCTCCGGTTCCATGGCGGTCGGCGCAACCCGCCGCCGATCCAGCGAATGGAAGCCGACGACTTGCTCGCCGCGGTGTTCCCCCAAGCCGCAGCGTGCCAGGACAACATCGTCGGGCCGAGGGAAATCCCGGACCACATCCTCGTGCGCCAGACAATCGACGACACACTTCACGAGGCGTTGGATATTGAAGGGCTGCGTACGCTCATCACCTCGATCGAATCCGGGAATGTGCGTGTGCACTGCTGCGACACGACGGAGGCGTCCGTCCTCTCGCACGAGATCATCACGGCCAGGCCTTACGCCTTCCTCGACGACGAGGAATTCCAGAACCGCCGCACAAACGCCGTGTCGCTGCGTCGGGGACTCAACGTCGACCTGACGAGCATCGGGGCCTTGGACCCGTCGGCGATCGAGTTGGTCCACGAGGAGATACTCCCGGCGCCCGACTCCACCGACGAGCTCGCAGATCTCCTTGCCTCCGTGGTGATCCTTCGCCCGCAACAACAGTGGCATTCGCTGTTCTCCCGGTTGGTCGGCGAAGGTCGGGGAGTGGCGCTGCAGCGTCCAAACGGCCCTATGTGGGCGACAACCGAATGGATGCCGACGGCGCTCGCCGCTTTCGATGGCGACGACGAAGCGATCGTCAAGGCGGTGCGAGGCCACCTGGAGATGGCGGGTATAGCCACGCCCGACGCCCTTGCGTTTGCGACGGACCTTCCCGTAGCGCGGGTCAGTTATGCGCTGGAGGTTCTGCGCCAAGAAGGTTTCGTCTTCGAGGGGCGGTTCCGCTCCGACGTACCTGGTCCCCAGTGGGTCGCCCGTCGTCTTCTCGCCCGAATGCACTCCTACTCGCGCCGGACACGCCGCCAATCTGTCGAACCGGCAAGCGCACAGGACTTCATGCGTTTCCTTACCCGCTGGCAGCACGTCGCCCCCGGATCGCAACTCGCCGGTCCGGCCGGACTCCGGGCCGTGCTGGAGGCCACCCAGGGCTTTGAAGCTGCGGCAGTCGCATGGGAACGGGAGATCCTCGCCCGCAGAGTTGCCCACTACAACCCCTCGTGGCTCGACGCGCTCTGCCACGCCGGAGAGGCTGCCTGGCTGCGACTGTCGCCGAGGGTTCGAGACGACTCGGACAGCGCACCGTCGGGCCCGTCCAAGGCTACGCCGATCACTGTCGTCTATCGCTCGGATATCGACTGGCTTCTTGCCTGCGCACGGCCGTCCGGTCCACCGGGACGGCCGCAGGTCGGGGCAACGGCGGAAATTCTCGACGTGCTCGAATCCCGGGGGGCGTGTTTCGCTTCCGATCTTTCATCGGCCACCCGCCGGCTACCCGAGGACATCGAACGGGCGCTGTGGGACGGCGTTTCACGGGGTCTTATCATGTGCGACGGCTTCGAGGCGATCCGAGCGAAGGTCTCCGGCAGCAAAATTCAGAGCAGGCAACGCCGATTCACTCGCGCTTCGCGGGTCGGCCCCGCAGCTGCAGCCGCAGGCAGGTGGTCTCTAGTGCCCTGCCCAGGCGGTGACGCCGGTGCCCTGGACGCCCACGATCGCGCTGAGGCGGTCGCCGAGCAGCTTCTCAACCGTTGGGGAGTGCTGTTCCGCCCTCTCGCCGTCCACGATTTCTCGCGTCTGCCTTGGCGTGAGGTCCAGTGGGCTTTGCGCCGCCTGGAGGACCGTGGCCTCGTCCGGGGCGGACGGTTTGTCGCCGGTTTTCAA
>JAJZDJ010000248.1 GCA_021828685.1 Actinomycetes bacterium
CTTGTTGCCGTGTTCTACGCCGTGTACAGCGCTATCCGCGACATAAGGGGAACGAAACCGGTGTCCGCCGCTCAGGCGCTCGCCAACGCGAAGATAATCATCTCCTTCGAGCGGGACCTGGGCGTCTTCGTCGAGCAGCACATCCAGCACTTCTTCATGCAGAGCCGCTTCATCATCGAAGCGTTCGACGTCTGGTACGGGACCACGCACTTCGTGATCACCGGAGGCCTGCTACTCGTCTTGTTCTACAAGTTCCCCGACCGGTACCGGATCTGGCGTGACACCCTCGCGATCCTCACGGCTCTCGCGCTCATCGGCTTCGCGGTGTTCCCGATGATGCCCCCGCGGCTGCTGCCCGCGAGCTACGGTTTCGTCGACACCCTGCGGGTCGTCGGCGGCCTGTGGAACTTTAACAGCGGGCCGATGAACGACCTGTCGAACCAGTACGCAGCCATGCCGAGCCTGCACTTCGCCTGGGCGTTGTGGTGCGGGCTCGTCCTCGCAGCGATGTTCAAGACCAGACGAGCCCGCGTGCTCGCCTACTGCTATCCGGCGGTCACCGTCGTGTGCGTGATAGTCACAGCCAATCACCTTTTCAGCGACGTAGCCGCCGGGGCGGCGATAACGGTCATCGGTTACGTCGGGGCGGTCACGCTGCAGGCTCTACGGTCGCGCCGCTACAGTTGGAACTAGAGCGTCCCGGTGTGACCCGCCTGGGCGGGCTGAACGGCGGCGAAGCGGGCGGCGGTGAGCCGAACGCGAGCGCACCGCCGGGAGTGGCCGCTGTAATCCGCGGCGTGTGGCGGAGCGTCCGGGTAAAGCAATGGACCAAGAACGTTCTCGTGTTCGCCGCCCCCGGGGCGGCGGGGGTTCTGACCCACAGGGTTGCGCTGGAACGCTCGATCGCCGCGTTCGCGCTGTTCTGCGCTCTGGCGGCCGGCACCTACCTTCTAAACGACAGCGTCGACGTGGAAGCCGATCGCAGGCACCCGGTCAAACGTAACCGTCCGATTGCCGCTGGTATCGTCAGCGTCCGACTCGCCGTCGTGCTCGCCGTAGTGCTCATGGTGGGTTCGGTGACGCTCGGGTCGCTTCTGCGTCTGCAGTTCGGTTTGGTCCTCGGGATCTACGTGGTAGTCCAAATCGCCTACAGCAGCTACCTCAAGCACCTGCCCGTCTACGACTTGACGTCGGTGGCGGCGGGCTTCCTGCTTCGCAGTATCGCAGGGGCTGTGGCTGTTCCCGTGGCAGTCTCGGAGTGGTTCCTCATAGTCACGACGTTCGGCAGTCTGCTGATGGTGACAGGCAAACGGCTCGCCGAGCACGCCGAGCTCGGAGAGGAACGAGGCGGGCACCGGGCAACCCTCGACGCCTACAGCACCACGTTCCTTCGTATCGTCGTCGCATTGGCCGCCACGGGGGCCGTCGTCGGCTACAGCCTGTGGGCGTTCTCCTTGCAGACGGCGACTATCCACCATCACGACGAGATCTTCTTCCAGGTGTCGATAGTCCCGATCCTTCTGGGTTTGCTCCACTTCACGTTCCTGATCGACAGCGGCAAAGGCGCCCGCCCGGAGGATCTCGTACTACACGACCGCCAACTGCAGCTGCTGGGCCTCATCTGGGTCGTCTTGTTCGCCTTCGGCGTATACCACTAGAGGACGGATGCGAACCGACGACAATCGAGCGGAGGAAGGGTCTCCCGAGAAGACCCTATTGGCCGGTTGGGGTCGAACGTCTCCGACGTCAGCGGCGCTGTACAAGCCTCGCGCCCCCCGCCAGGTCGAGGAGATCAGCCGCTCGGCAGGACCGAGGGGCATCATAGGAAGGGGACTCGGGCGAAGTTACGGTGACGCAGCGCAAAACGCCGGCGGCACCGTCGTCGACATGACCTCCGCCGAGCGGATCCTCGACGTGAACCTCGCCGAGGCGACTGCGACAGTCGAGGCCGGGGTGAGCCTGCACAAGCTGATGCGGACCCTCGTTCCGCTAGGGCTGTGGCCGGCCGTTTCCCCGGGGACACGCTACGTGACGGTAGGCGGGGCGATCGGCTCCGACGTGCACGGCAAGGGCCACCACCGCGACGGCACTTTCGGATCCCACGTGCGCTCGTTGGACCTCTACGCTCCCGGCCCCGGTCGTCTCACGTTGAGCCCCGACGCCACGCCCGACGAGTTCTGGGCGACGACAGGCGGGATGGGACTCACCGGGATCGTCGAGCGGGCCACCATCGAGCTTCTGCGAGTCGAGACGGCGTCGGTGCGTGTCGACTCGCAGCGCACGACCGACCTGGACTCCACGATGGCCGTGATGGCCGAACGTGACCACCTCTACCGGTATTCCGTGGCGTGGATCGACTGCCTCGCACGCGGGTCGTCCCTCGGCCGGTCGATCGTCGAGTTCGGCGAGCACGCCCGCCTCGAAGACCTGCCTGTCAAGGGCCGTACACCATCGAAAGCGTTGCGCTTCGAACCGCCTGACTCGCTGCCGGCCCCGCCGTGGGCGCCCTCTGGGCTGCTGAACCGCTGGAGCGTCGCAGCCTTCAACGAGCTGTGGTATCGCAAGGCACCCGCTCGTTCCAGCGGTCACGTGGTAGGCGCCTCCAAGTTCTTCCATCCACTCGACATGATCGACGGCTGGAACAGGATCTACGGCAAACGGGGTTTCCTGCAGTACCAGTTCGTCCTGCCATACGGCGAGGAGCTGGTACTGCGTCGTGTCATCGAAAGGCTCGTGACAGCGAGGGCAGCTTCGTTTCTTGCCGTGCTCAAACGCTTCGGGCCGGCAAACCCGGCCCCATTGTCGTTCCCGAGCGAAGGCTGGACGTTGGCGTTGGACCTGCCGGTCAGCTTCGGAGGTCTCGCCGGCGAGCTCGACGCCATCGACGAGGACATCGCAGGGGCGGGCGGCCGGGTCTACCTGGCCAAGGACTCGCGATTGCGCCCGGAGCTGCTCGAAGTCATGTACCCGAAACTTCCCGCATGGCGCGAGGTGCGCGAGCGGCTCGACCCGAAAGGCGTCATGCAGTCGGATCTCATGAGACGTCTTCCTGCCCTGCGCTTCGGTGACCGGCGCGGCGAGCGGCCTTACGGGGCTCGCCTCGAAAATTCGATTACGACGGAGGAACAATGAAAGACGCTCTCGGATCGGTCGGATCGGTTCTCGTCCTGGGCGGATCCTCGGAGATAGGGGTTGCGATAGCCGGCGTGCTGGCGGCTCCCCGCTCCGCGACCGTGATCCTCGCCGGGCGCAACGGGGAGCGCCTGGCGAGCGCGGCGCGAGGCGTGGCGACCGCCGGCGCGGGGCGGGTGGAGACACTCGACTTCGACGCGCTCCAAACCTCGACGCATGACGATGTGATCGAGCAGGCCGCGGCCCTTGCCGGCGGCGACCTGGATGTCATAGTCGTAGCCTTCGGCCTGCTCGGCGACCAAGCCCGGGACGAGGCGGGCGGCACCGGGGCGCTCGACGTGGCGACGGTCAACTACGTCGGGGCTGTCTCCGCCGGGCTGGCCTCGGCCCGGGTCCTTCGACGCCAAGGGCACGGGACGATAGTGGCTTTGTCGTCGGTGGCCGGCGAGCGGGTCCGGCGGGCCAACTTCGTATACGGGTCGTCGAAGGCCGGTATGGACACCTTTTTCCAGGGCCTCTCCGATTCGCTGGTCGCCACAGGCGTGTCGGTGCTCGTGGTAAGGCCCGGCTTCGTGGTTGGGCGCATGACCGAGGGGATGCGACCAGCGCCTATGGCGACCACGCCGGAGGCTGTGGCCGCGGCGACACTTAGCGGGCTGCAGTCGGGTCGCTCGATCGTGTGGGTGCCGGGGCAGCTTCGTCTCGTGATGGCCGTGATGCGTCACCTGCCGCGGGTGGTCTGGCGTAAGGTGCCGAGCTAGCCGGCTAGCCGGCTAGCGTAAGGCTCGCGCTTGCGCGCGGCGGCTACAGCTTGCGAAGGGCC
>JAJZDJ010000249.1 GCA_021828685.1 Actinomycetes bacterium
CGGCTGGCCGGTCGCCAGGCGGAGGGCGCCCCGACTTCGCGGCCGTGCACGTAGGGCACTCGAGGATCCTTTTCGGGACTGCGTCATGGGCCGACAAACGGCTGGTGCGAGCAGGGACGTTCTATCCGAACAAGTCGATGGGCGCAGCGGAGAGGCTCCGTTTCTATTCATCTGAGTTTTCGGTCTGCGAGGTAACCACGACATATCGTTACCCGCCGACGGCAGCGGTTACCTCGAAATGGGCGGAGCGCTCCGTCGACGGATTCCTTTTCGACGTGTGCGCCTGGTCGCTCCTCACCTACGGCGCGGCTGTCCAAGATTCGCTGTGGCCGGACTTGCAGGAGGCGGTCCTTCCCCGCTTCAAGGACAGCCGGCGGCTGTACGCAAGCCACCTGCCGGCCGAGGTGCTCGACGAATGCTTTGAGCGGTTCCGCTACGCACTGCTGCCTCTATTCGATGCGGGACGCTTGGGGGCGGTCGTCTTGCGCTATCCGGCGTGGTTCTCGCCTCGGTCAGCGAATCTTGACGCTTTGGAGCGTGCGGCTGCCCACCTCGAAGGGTTCCGTGTGGTGGTCGACGTCCCCGGCCCCGGGTGGTATCCGACGGCGGAACGCGACGGCCTCTTGGATTGGCTGGAGGAGCGTGACCTCGCCTTGGCGTGCACGGCCGCCCCACCGCAAGAACCGGGGGTTCGAGGCGGCTCGATCGCAGGCACCTCAGATCTGGCTTTCATCAGGTTCACGGGAAGGCCGGATCCGCCGGACAACCGGGGACGGTCGGCTCACCGATACAGCCCGGCCGAGCTCGAAGCATGGGTTTCGACTATCGAAGACCTCGCCAGCTCCGCCACCGAGGTTCACGTGATCATGGACAACGCCGCTGGTGCAGCCCCCGTCGACAACGCTCGGGAGTTGGCCGGCCTCGTCTCGCGAAGCTTGTCCGGTACTTCCGAGCAGCGAAGCAGCGAAGCGTCGAAGCCGCTACGAGCAGAGCGGGATCGTCTAGGTTGGCGGCGGTGAAAGCCGAGACGACAGTTATGAAAGGATCGTCAGGCTTCGATCTCGCTGTACACCGCCTTGGCGGCGACGGGCCACCCCTTATGCTTGCGCACGCCACCGGCTTCCACGGGCGCTGCTGGTCGACTGTCGCATCGGAGCTGACCGATCGTTTCAGCGTATGGGCGCTCGACCAGAGAGGGCACGGGTCGTCCGCTCGGCCGCCGGACGGCCGCTTCGCGTGGGATCTCTTCGCTTCCGACCTGCTCCAAGTCGTCGAGACGATCGGCGGCGACGGGTGGTGCGCGGGTGGCCATTCTCTTGGCGGCGGGGTGGTTCTCCTCGCCGAAGCTCGTGCCCCCGGCACTTTCGCCTCCATATGCTGCTACGAGCCGGTAGTCGTTCCGCCGCATCGACTAGAGGCCGCGCCGACCGGCGACGCCGTGCCGACCGGCGACGCCTCGGCCGAGACGCGTGGCCCGGTGTCGCTGGCGACACTTGCAAGGAAGCGGCGGGCGACGTTCGCTTCACGGGATGCGGCTCTCGAGAATTACCGTTCGAAACCTCCATTCTCGGCCTTCGACCCCGCCGCCTTGGATGACTACGTGCGATACGGCTTCGTGGACGAACCCGACGGGTCGGTCAGCCTCGCTTGCAGACCCGAGGACGAGGCAGCGGTGTTCGAGATGGCGCCGTCGAGCCCCACCTGGGACCTGCTCGGAGATGTCAAGGCCAAGGTCACAGTGTTCGCCGGCAGGAAAGGCGGCGATCCCGTCGGGTTGTGGGCCGACGCGATCGCCTCGCGGATACCTTCCGGGCGCTTCGAAGCTTTCGACTCGCTTGATCATTTCGGGCCGATGACCGCCCCAAGCGCTGTTGGCCAGGCGTTTGCCCAGTCCCTGCTCGATTCGCCTTAAGACTGGCCAGGCTGCGCTCAAAATGGCCCTGCCGATACCGACCTCCCTGTCGCCGTCGAAGGTGACCGCTTTCAAGGATTGCGCCCTCGCGTTTCGCCTGTCGAACATCGACCGTCTCCCGGAACCGCCTTCGCCTTATGCAGCCAAAGGCACCCTTGTGCATCGGGCCCTGGAACTGCTCATGTGGGAGGAAGACCCGCCTAATCGCACTCGAGACTCCGCCGTACGCAAGCTGACCGCCGCAGTGAGCGACGTCCTCGACGGCGACGAGTACCGCGATCTGGCTCTTTCAGACGCACAGCGGGCCGACTTCGTCGAAGACGCCGTTGGGCTGATAGACAACTACTTTCGCCTCGAGGACCCGAACGACGTGCGCGTGCTCGGGACCGAGCTTCGCATGTCCGCCCAGGTCGGGTCGCTAAGACTCTCGGGGATAATCGACCGTCTGGAGCTCGACGGCGATGAGCTGGTGGTCACCGACTACAAGACGGGCCGGGCCCCGTCCGCCAACTTCGAGCAGTCGAAACTCGGCGGTGTCCACTTCTACGCCTTCCTCTGCCAGGCGGTGCTAGGCCGGCGCCCCGACCGGGTACAGCTGCTCCACCTTCGCGAACCTCTCGCGATATCAGCCACGCCCTCCGAGCAGTCCGTACTTGCGTTGCAGCGACAGACGGGGGCCCTGTGGGCGGCGGTCGTGTCAGCCTGCAACCGGGAGGACTTCCGGCCGAAACCCGGAAGGCTTTGCTCCTACTGCTCATACAGACAGTTCTGCCCTGCGGTCGGCGGAACCCTCGATCTCCTCCAAACTCGCACCGACGAACCGATCCTAAACACCTAAATATGAGGACCATGCTGACAATCCCGATCCCACGCGCCTTCGAGCCTCTTGACAGTACGGTAGACATCTTCTTTGACGAGCGTTTGCGGTCGAGCCGTGTGCTCGATCTGGTTATGTACAGCGCAAGCGCTGTCGGCGACCACGGGGTCGTGTGGCTCGCCTTGGCAGGGGTGCAAGCCGCCCGGCGCGCTCAACGCGGAGCGGCGTGGAAGAGGCGCTTCACCCGGGTCGCTGTCGGCCTCGCCGTCGAGTCCGTCGTCGTCAACGGGCCGGTCAAACTGCTGTTCCGGCGAAGCCGTCCAGTCCACTTAGGCCCACGACCTTTGCATCTGCGTCAACCGCGGACAAGTAGCTTCCCGAGCGGCCATGCCGCTGCGGCGTTCTTCGGCGCCGCCTTGCTACGCGACGACGACCAGGCCTGGCCGATCTATTACGTCCTCGCAGTCGTGGTCGCAGCAAGCAGGATCCACGTACGTATCCACCACGCATCCGACGTCATCGGCGGCGTACTGACCGGAGTCGTCCTGGGAGAGACTCTGCGCAAGCTTGTCCCCGTCGAAGAATGAGGGCAGCGAGGAATGAGCACCGTGGAATGAGCGGCGAGACTACGGGGTTGACTAAAGCATGGCCCTAAGTTTCGCTGTCACCTGGGATTACCGTTGCCCGTTTGCCCGAATAGCGCACGACCACCTGCTTACCGGTCTCGAGGCTGGCGCTAACTGGAACGTCAGCTTCTGGGCGTTCTCGCTGGATCAGAGTCACGTCGAGGAAGGCCAGACTCCTGTTTGGGAGGAACCGGATCGCTATCCGGGGATGCTTCCCAACCTGGCCGGGATCGTCGTCAGGGACCGCCTGCCGGAGTCATTCCGAAACGTCCACCGGGCCCTGTTCTCGGCCCGCCACGACGAGGCACTCGATCTCCGCGACCCCTCGATCGTCGGTAAAGTCCTCGACCGGGCCGGCGTCGACGGCGCGAGCGTGCTCGGCGAGGTCAACGAAGGCTGGCCGCTTCAGACCCTCAAAGCGGAGCACATGAAAGCGTCGGACGAACTGGAAGTCTTCGGGGTGCCGACGTTCGTCATGGACCGCCAAGCTGTGTTCGTCCGCCTCATGCGCGGCCCCCAAGGCGACCCAGACGTGGCGATACGCACCATCGAACGTGTCCTGGACCTTATATCAGGATGGCC
>JAJZDJ010000250.1 GCA_021828685.1 Actinomycetes bacterium
GGTGTGCCCTCAGGCCAAGTCGTCGGTCGGTATCTCGCGCCATCCGCCGTGCTGGGGTGGTGTCCCGCCGGATCCACGGAGTCGGACCACGACTGCGATCACCGCCGTCAGGCCGAGCGCCATTATGGACCGACGGATCATTCGCACCATCGGGATCATAGACGAGCGCTTTCGTCGGTCAAGATGGCGATGGCGCTACAGCGAGCGGGAGCTGCTCCGTCGGGTTCCCATTAGGGGATGTTCCGACCCACGTGAGCTCGATCGTCGCGAACTGCAACCCGTTGGAGGTTTGCTCGACACCGCTCAGCTTGAGGCTCGCGGCAGCCGCGACCGGCTTCCCACCGACGATCAGGTGAACCGTCCCCCGGCCGGACGCGCTCGTTGCCGACCAGGATGTCCAGGTCACACCTGTCACGAGGGTTGTCGCGTCCTTGGTGGCGTTCGCGCAGGTGACGAGCAGGGTCGTCGGCTCGTACGCGCCGCCTCCGCAGTCAAATACGGTCGGGACCACCGCCGCCTGTCCTCCCGGCCCGGTCGTCGACGGACTGACGGGAAGCGTGCTTCCAGGCGGCACGGTGCTCGCGCTGGGAAGCGTAGCGCCGGCGCCCTGTGAAGGGTTGATCGTATCGACACCGCTTTGACTCGATCCGCACGCTGCAAGGCACGCTGAGGCAGCGACGACCGCAGCGAAGAAGACGCCCTTGCGCGACCTGCGGACGATCCCTATCGACATCAACGTAGCCGACGGTGGATCAACGAGCTTGTACCGTTCTCATTGCGAGTGCAGCCAACGGCGTTGCGCTGATCGCCGCTACCAAGGTTCCAAATGCCAGTATCAACAGCCTGTCGCTCCCGCTCGAACCTGTAAATAGATTCGGAAAAAGTACGGCGCTACCCAACGCAGCAGCGCTCGCTGCCTGAGCTAACGCGGCCCCAAGCTTTACCGGTCCCTCAAAACGGTTCAGATCACGATGCACCTGGCGCAGACGCCGCGGAGTGGAAGCGCCAGCGACGATGAACACCGTCGCGCCCCGAGCGAGCCCGAACACGACACATATAAGTAGGGTCTCGTAGACGGAGTTGGCAGCCACCCCGGCAGCGATGGCGAAAGCGACCGTGACGGCAATCCCGGCAGTCATCACGTAGGTGGCGAACCCGAAACCGATCTGCCAACCGAATCCGGCTCCGTACACCCACGGCCGAAACCGTGACATCCACCCGTCGTCGACTTGTCGTCGCAATATCGGCAGGACATCTCCAAACAGCCCCAAGTCGGTTGCCGCTCCAATCGCGGCGACCGCCATGCACACGACGCCAACTGTGAGTCCGCCGGTCAGACGTGACCCCGAAGCTGACCTTGAAACATCGAATGCAGCCCGGACACTCAACGTTAGGATCGAGGCGAGGCCGCCCAGCGTGGCGCCGCCGACGCCAGCCCCGGTGACGAACCACGCCGATGTCCAAGCGAACTTTGTGCCCCGGGCTCGCCGCTCCCCGAAAGGCGTGATGCTCGAAAGCATCGACATGCCACAAGGAGACCAAGTGGATCGGGCGGCCGAGAAGACCGCCACGACGATTCCGAGAGGTAGGTAGATGGAGTTCACGGGTTTCTCCCGAACGTCGCGGCGTCGCCGAAAGGGTACACCTCACCCAATTCCGAGACCATCCAGTATCCCTTCCCGGTCGGTGTGACGGCGACTGAAACTATCGGGCTCATGAGGCTTGTCGCACCAAGCGAGCCGTAGAAACCAGCGTCGCCGAAGCTGAAGATACCCCCGTCCGAAGCGACAAGCCAATACCCTTTTCCTGTCGTTGTGGCCGCTATGGCGACCACCGGCCTTTGGAGCACCACTGCCCCCATCGAGCCGTAGAAGTTGGCGTCGCCGAAGCTAAACACGCCGCCGTCCGAGGCTGCCAGCCAGTACCCGGCGTCGTCTGGGGTGGCGGCCATGCCGACTATCGCCTTGTTGAGCACCAGGTTCCCGGTGGAGCCGTAGAAAGGCGCGGAGAAGTCGAACACTCCCCCGTCAGCCGCGACGAAGCGGTACCCGTGGGTGATGGGATCCTCGGCCATTCCCACTATGGGTTTGTTGAGGGCGATGCTGCCGGTCGAGCCGTCGAATGAGGCGTCACCGAAGCTGAAAATGCCCCCGTCGGATGCAACTAGCCAGTAGCCTTTTCCGGTCGACGTGGCGGCCATCCCCACGATCGGGCGATTGAGCGCGGTGCCGTACATCGAGCCGTAGGAGACGGCGTCGCCGAAGACGCTGACTCCGCCAGCGGCGTCCGCCAGCCAGTAGCCCTTGCCGGTCGGCGTCGCTGCGATACCCACAACGAGCGGGCTCGGCGTTTGCGGGCCATCCTGGCAGGGAGCGTAGTGGTCTGCCGTGCTGTCGTCTGTCTGGGCAACCGTGCTACACGTAGGGTCCAGAAGCCATGGCGGGGTACACGAAACGACACGGCATGCGATCCTCCCGGTGCAGGCGATCTCCTGGTGGCATTGCCCGTAGCGGAACTCGGTACATCCGACGTGCCGGTTGCCGCAGGACCCGAGCGCGCACTCGCATGTGAGGTTGTCGCACGTCGGGCAGAAATTGCCTCCGCCGCAGCCGCACCCCTGGCATTCGCCCATACAGTCGATGTAGTAGCGGGGTCCGGCGCAGTACGCGGACCCGTCCGCTTTCCACCAACCGCCGGCGAACGTTCCCGGCGGGCAGCCGTTGATTCCGTTGTTGATCGTGCAACAGAACTGCGTGTACCCGTCGCAGCACATGGACGTGCAATCGCAGCCTGTACCCGGCACGCATTCACAAATGAATCCGTAGGCGTTTCCGGGTTTCAGAAGTAGGTCGACCGGAGCAACTGTCATCGCAGCGGCCGCGACGGTCGCCCTGGCCAGAAAGCCTCGCCGCGATGTGCGCGCCAGCAGGAAGTCGGCGACGGGCCGGGCAACGTCGAGTTTCACGACTTAACCGGAGAATCCACTACGAGGTCCGAAGCGACGGTCTCGTCCAGATCAGGTACGCGAGCCACGCGATGGTTGCGCTCACGACGAGCATGGCTGCCCCTGCCCACGGCTGACCCTTGAAGAGCTCGGCGGTATTGCGCGGCGGACGCGCAGCCCACCAGACGGCGCAGCCCGCAGCGCCCAGGTCGAGGAGCAGGTGGATGAGCCCAGGTTTGCTGTCCGGGCGACCGAAACATCCGCACGAAGCGAGCGGCCACCCTTTGACGAGCGCCAATCCCACGAACGCCGCGAATCCCGCGTACGCTGCCGCCACGAGGGACCCGGTCAAATGCCCCGGTACCGCAAGTGCGGCGGCCGCTAGCGCCACCTCTCCGGTCGCTGCGAGGCGGACCAACCATCGCTGCGACGGCCAACCAGCGATCCGCAGAGCCCTCGACGTGTCGTCGGGCTTGACGATCTTGGCTACCCCCGCGGCCGCGAGCACGCCGAGGGATGCGACGAAGACGGCCGATGCCGGTTCGAGCGCGCTCACGGTAGCGGTTGCACTTGGAACGAGCCGATGAGCTGATTAGCGGCGGAAGCAAGTAAGACCCTTGCCGAGACGGAGCCGATCACCGAGTAAAGGCAGAAACTTCGCCCCACGATCGTGAAGAATCGTTGGACGCCGGCCTGACCTTGGACGGTGCGTTGAAGTTGGCGTGGCCGGTACGACTCCGCGGTGACTGCCGGGACTACGTCCGTCGTCGGGAAGAGGGCCGATCCTGCGGCCTGCGGACCGAACTCGAGGAAGGCGACGAACACGTCCGTCGATCCCAGCGTCTCCACTATCCCTCCGCCGTAGTCACCCCGCTGCGCCGGGATCGCCACTGTGGCGGCTTGGGCAACTGGATGGGTGGTCTCTCCCGGCGTCGACGGTCGGCGGTAGATGACCGCCTCCCAACC
>JAJZDJ010000035.1 GCA_021828685.1 Actinomycetes bacterium
GTGGAGACGATGGGACTCGAACCCACGACCCCCTGCTTGCAAAGCAGGTGCTCTAGCCGACTGAGCTACGTCCCCGGATCGGATGTTTTGTCTCACCTTCAGGGTTCGACGTCCTGATTATAGGTTGCCCGGAACCCGGGTAAGTGCCACATCGAGGCGCCCGTTCTAACTCGCCCAAGATAGGGTTCACAGGTGACGCACACCGGGATCCCCGTAAGAGCCGAACCTGGGAGTGCGGCGAAGTCGACGAGGTCCGTGTTCGCCGTCACCGCTGCTGGTGTGTTCATGGCATCACTTGACCTTTCAATAGTCAATATAGCGTTTCCTTCGATCGAAAGCTCCTTTCCGTCAGAGCAGACTTCGACGCTCACCTGGGTGATAACCGCATACGCGATCGTCTTCGGAGCGCTATTGGTGCTGGCTGGCCGCATCGCGGACAGTGTCGGGCGCAAGCGGGTCTTCCTAGCCGGTCTCACCGTATTCTCTGTCGGATCGGCAATATGCGGCATCGCGCCCGACGTGGCGTTGCTCGTAGCCGGCAGAGTTATAGAAGGAGCGGGCGCAGCTGCCTTACTACCAGCTTCGCTAGGGCTGCTCCTCGGGGCGTACCCGCCCGAGCGACGTTCCCAGATAGTCGCATTGTGGAGCGGAGTAGGCGCGTTGGCGGTTGCTGCCGGTCCGACGCTCGGTGGTTCGCTGGTCAGCCTCGACAGCTGGCGACTCGTGTTCTATGCCAACTTGCCTATCGCCGCCGTCGCTTTGATCGCAGGAAGGCGGACCCTCCAAGAGTCCACAACTGCCACCGAGAAACTGAAGACTGACTTTCTGGGAGCCGCACTTGTCACCGCCGCCCTCACCCTGGTGGTGCTAGGCATATCGCAAGGGTCGACTTGGGGGTGGTCCTCGGCGTCGATTCTCTTGTCCTTCGCCGGAGCCGGGTTGCTGGGCGTTCTATTCGTCTTGCGATGCCGCAGGGTGGAAGGTCCTGTATTGGATCTAGCGCTGTTCGGCGATCGAGCCTTCAGCGCTGCCAATACCGCAACCCTGCTTTACGCTATGGGTTTCTTCGCAATGCTGCTGGGAAACATATTGTTCCTCACCTCGGTCTGGCACTACTCGATCGTCACGGCCGGCTTGGCAGTCACCCCGACGCCGCTAGTTGTCGCAGCCATATCTGGACCGGCCGGGCGACTGGCATCGAGAGTGGGCTTCCGGGCGGTCATCGCGGCGGGCGCGGCCTTCTTCGCGGGAGGCTTGACGTTGCTCGCCACTCTCGTTGGATCTCAACCAACGTACTTGACTCGGTGGCTGCCGATTTCCCTGACCCTCGGGATTGGGATCGGCCTCACGTTCCCGGTGATGGGCGCGGCCGCCGTCTCGGGCCTGCCGATAGAACGCTTCGCAGTTGGGAGCGCTGTCAATCAAACCGCCCGGCAGGTCGGGGGCGCCTTCGGTATTGCCATCCTCGCTGTGATACTCCGATCAAACCCTAGGGCCGGCGCCTCACTCGCCGAGTTTCGTCATCTCTGGCTTTACTGCGCATCGATGGCGGCGGCGTCGGGGATCGCAGGCCAACTAATCGGCCCGAGAAAAGTAGCGATTCGCCCCACCGAGGCCCCCTACCCAACCGGCGAGATGCCGACAATCGCTGCAAGTGATCCAACGGCCGGGCGTTGACGATCGGATATGCGACAGGTCACGCTCCGAGCGAAGCAAAAAAGTTCCACATAATCTGTTGCGCCGAAGGTGTCGCCCCCGAGGCCTCGGGCCAGGTGTGATTGTCTCCCTGATACACCACGACTCCCACACTGTGGCCACCTGCGCATTGCGTCCAGAGGGTCTCCGTGGCGACGCCTGCCGTAGAACTGCTCGACGCTGTAGGACCGCAACCGTCGGCGGCACGGTACTCGGATACCATTTGGTCGACAGTCGGCTCTGTATAGTTATTTTGCACTACAGGCGTGCCTGAAATGGCAGTGCCCGGGTCGGCGCTTCCGACCATTTCCAGCAAGGACTCTGCACCCGGGTTCGAGCAGTCAGATGTTCGCGTCGCGCCATAGACGGCTACACCAGCGAACGTCGCTGGTTCCTGGCATGCCATCATTGCGGCGAGTTTTCCACCGTTAGAGTATCCCGCTAGGTACACGGGCCCCGTCGACGCATCGGCCTGGCTGGATTGGACGGCGCCGATCACGGCGTTGACGAAAGCGACGTCGTTGACATGGTTCGTCGCCGGTGTCCCACAGCAAGCGCCTGCGTTCCAGTTGCCGTCGATGTACTCGGGGTATACGACTATGGCGGAGCTCGTCACCTGGCGAAAGTCTGCTCGTGCGACTTCGACCGAGACGGTGGTGCAGCACCCCCCAAGTTCCACGACAACGGGTAGTCTGCTCGGCGGAGTGACAGCCGGCCGCTCAACCAGGTATGACCGATTGATTCCGCCGACTGTCATGGAGTAGGTCCGCGTAGTCCACTGCGTTGATCCTGTGGTGACGCGGGGGGCACTCCCTCGACGGGTGGCTTTCGGGGCGACAGTGACTGCCGGAGCCTTATCGATTCCCACAGAGCGGACAGTGCCAGCCACAACAGTCAGGTCGGGGGCCCCTATGAGCACCACGACAGCTATCAGGGCGACAACAACTCCCATGGCAAGACACGAAAGCGACCGTGAGGCCTTTCGGTGGGCTGTCCTCCGCCAACGGGTGTGACGACTTCGCTCGGGCGTAGCTAACGCCTGAGTAGACGGCCGGTCGGTCACGCCCCTACCGCCTGTGCTTTAGCAATCACAGGGCTAGTCAATGTCGCAGGTGCGGGGCTCACCGTCCGCCGTCTTCCTGTCAAGGCGAGGCTGATGACACTCGAGCGAGCCATGGCTATACCGGCAAAAGTTACGCCGTAGAGGAAGGGGACCAACCCAAGAGCAATCAGAACTTCAACCAAGGTACCAGGAGCGCCCGCAAGCACCCGCGTCAGGCCAGCCGATGCTGCCAGTTCGAGCACGGCCGTGAGCAGCAGCGGGTGGGCCAAGTACACGCCAAACGACACATCCGATGATCGCTCGAGTCGCGCAAGACGTCGCTGTGACGCCTTCTCGGTTAGCCACATCCCAAGCGCGAACTGTGACAAGGTGGCTGCAACTACCTCGACAACGTTGGCCGGCTGAAACACGGCGCTTGCCTTGATGGGGGAATATCCGAGCACCGAGACGTTGAAGGCATACGTCCCAAGGCCGACGGTGACTGCTGCAGCCATCAAGGCGCCAGCGGCCCGGTAATGCGAACGGACCCACGTCGACACCTCTTCGAAATGGACCGCGGCTGCAATACCTCCGATCACGTAAAAGCTGTAGCTAAACAGCACCGAACTCGGATTGTCCAACCATGAAGCGAGCACCGGAGGCCGCCAGCCGTACTCGACGGCGCCTGTGAAGAGGAGTTGGACCACACCACTCGCCACGAGCGTCGGGATCAGGGCCTTCGGCCAGCGCCGGAATGCCCACATCAGCGCCGGAAAGATCAGGTATAGCTGCATGGTGAGCAGCAGGAAGTACAGGTGGAAGTGGGCTCCGGCGTCGCCCAAGTCGACGATGAATCGACCCAGAGACACCCAGGTGGGATGGACCTCACCGTCAGCCACAAAGTAGATGGCGCTCCAGGCGACGTACGGTACGAGAATGAGAGGATACCGTCGCTTCCAAAAAGCGGTCCTGCCGAGCGGACGATGCTGGTAGCTGTATGTGAGCACGAATCCGCAGAGCATCAAAAAAACCGACCGCGTCACATGAGCAACCTGCAGGACGCCATTCGCCACCAAGGACGTATCGGAGTTGGCAAATGACGTCGAGTGGACCAGGATTACCCCACCTATCGTGAGGAAGCGGACGACATCGATCGCAGCCAAATGGCCGCCGCGGGGAGCTGGCGCCGCGCCAACTGACGCCACCGACGCTCGCCCGTCTACTACCACGAAAGACAACATCGCCCCTGCACCTGAAGGGCCGGTGACCCCAAGCTGAAAGAAACCTGAGAACACCGGCCCAGCCCTTGCGTCAGACCCCGGAGCGCACGTCCGGTGGGGTGGTCTACCTACCCGTCCAGCTCGGCGGACGCTTTTCGATAAAGGCCGTCAAGCCCTCCTTCATGTCGTCGCTACCCATCGCCTCCGCCATGCCCTGACCTGACAGACGCCAACCGGTGTCCTCGTCCTCGGTCATGGCTGCGTAAATCACCCGACGGCTGGCGCGCACCGCCACAGGCGCATTCGCTTCGATCTGACGCCCCAACTCCATCGCTGTTGAGAGCGCCATACCGGGCTCGCAGATGCGGTTGACGAGACCGAAGTGGTAAGCGCGCTCTGCATCGATCGGATCGCCGGTTAGTGCAAGTTCCATAGCAATGTTGAACGGCACCTTGCGGGGCAAGCGGAAGAGCCCTCCCCCTGCGGCGATAAGGCACCTTTTGACCTCCGGTATACCAAAGCGGGCGGTGGTCGATGCGACGATCAGATCGCACGACAGGCAGATCTCGGTCCCACCAGCCAGCGCCGGACCGTCGACCGCCGCGATGATCGGCTTCGTCCGGTCGCGCTTGGTGATACCGGCGAAGCCGCCGCGCTCGGTGCCGAGATTCGCTGCCCGGCCGGCGTTGATCTCCTTCAGGTCGGCTCCGGCGGAGAATACCGGAGGAACACCTGTAAGCACCCCGAGCCACAGGGCGTCGTCGGCTTCGAGGCGGTCGATCGCCTCCTCGATACCTACAGCGACGTCTCCGTTTACAGCATTTCGCGCTTCCGGACGATTGATCGTGATGACGGCGATGTGGCCGTCAGTCGTGTATTCGACAGTTGCCATTCCGACTACTTGGGTCCGAGACGGGCGGCGCCGTCGATGCGGATCGTCTCGCCGTTCATGTAGCTATTCGTTACCAGCTCCAGTGCCAGGGACGCGAACTCGTCTGCTTTACCAAGGCGGTCCGGGAAGATGACGTCCTTCTTGAGTTTGTCTTTGAACGCCTCTGACGTCTCGCCGCTGCCGTAGATGGGTGTGTCTATGAGACCTGGGGCGATCGTGTTGACCCGGATTCCGACGACGCCCAGGTCCCTTGCGATCGGAAGCGTCATTCCGACGACGCCGCCTTTCGACGCCGAGTAGGCGGCCTGGCCGATCTGGCCGTCAAAGGCGGCGAGCGACGCCGTGTTGACGATCGCTCCCCGTTCGTTGTCTTCTAGAGGTTCAGTAAGGCTCATTGCCGTGGCTGCGATGCGAATGCAGTTGAAGGTGCCGATCAAGTTGATCTGGATAACCTTCGAGAAGTACTCGAGGTTGAAGGCTGATTCGTACGTGCCGTCCTTGCCTATCGTCCGGCTAGCGGCGCCGATCCCGGCGCAGTTGACGAGGGACCGGAGCGGACCGAGATCCTTCGCTGCTTCGACCGCGGCGATGACTTCTTCAGTCTTGGTCACGTCGGCACGCACGAATATTCCGCCGACCTCCTTTGCGAGAGCCTCACCTTTTTCCTCCTGCATGTCGAGCACCACGACACGGGCGCCGCGTGCTGCGAGTTTTCGCACGGTCGACTCTCCCAACCCGGAGGCGCCTCCCGTGACTATCGACGAAGTTCCTTGAATGTCCATGGGATTAACGTTAGGTCACCCAGAGCTTGTCTGTCACCCTGGACCGAGATAGCGTTCCGTGTCAACGAGATCAGTGCGAAGGTATTTCTTCACGGGACGTAGTCAGCTCCTCCAAGACTTCGGGGATCGGGACGACGCCGATGCCCGGACCTGTCGGTACAGCGAGGTGACCGGATTGGAGCTCGAAGGGCTCGGTCACATCACGCTGGAAATAGCGGCTCGACGCCGACGTGTCGCCCGGCAGGCTGAAACCTGGCAGCGACGCAAGCGCCACGTTCGCAGCGCGGCCGATGCCTGTCTCGAGCATTCCGCCGCACCAAACGGGCACTGCCCGCTCGAAGCACAAGTCGTGGATGACCTTGGCTTCGAGGTAGCCTCCGACGCGCCCAGCCTTGATGTTGACGATCGAGCACGCCCCCCGATCGAGAGCGTCAACCGCGACAGCCGCCCCTGTTATCGACTCGTCGAGGCAGACAGGCGTCTCTAGCCGCCGAACGAGAGAGGCATGACCCGACAGATCGTGTTCGGCGAGCGGCTGTTCGATCAACAGCAACCCGAAGCGGTCGAGCCGGGCAAGGTCCGCTGCGTCGGCGAGAGTGTATGCGGCGTTCGCGTCGACTTGTAACAAGAGGTCAGGCCCGAAATGTTTGCGCACGGCGGCCACCGGTTCCACGTCCCAGCCCGGCTCGATCTTCAGTTTGATCCGAACGTAACCGTCATCAAGGTACCCGCCCACCGTGTCGACCAACGCCGGAATCGATGTCGCAATTCCTACTGACACTCCGGCTGCCACCCGCTCACGGACACCACCGAGAAACGAAGAAAGGCTCAGACCGGCTGCGCGCAGATCCCCGTCGAGAATAGCTGCCTCAATGGCGGCCTTTGCCATTTGGTGACCTTTGACCTCTGCTAGTACACTGGCGACGTCTTCTGCTTTTACCTCCGGGCCCGCAGCGAAGAGCCTCGGCAAGAGATGGGAGCGGATCACAGCGTGCGCACCCTCGACGTACTCTGACGAATAAAGCGGCTCACTCATAGCAACGCACTCGCCCCACCCGATAGAGTCCGTTCCTTCGACTTCGACCAGAAGCACGTCGCGTGCGGTCTCTGTGCCAAACGAGGTCCGGAATGGACTGACAAGCGGCATCGCCAAGCGATGCAGAACGACTCGCCGCACCCTCATTGCTGCACCGCCAGAGCCGATTGAGCGAGCAGGGAACGGTGGAGTAGGCGATAGATGCCGTCGCTGCTGATCGACGTTGCGACATAGCCGTCGGCCATGGCAGGCCCCATGACAGCACGAAGTTCCAGTCGCCAACTTCGGGCGAGCCCCGGATCCGTCTTTCGGATCGAAACGATATCCCGGGGTACTTGACAGGCGATGACCGGAGTGTCCAAATCAGTCGGTACTCTCACCGGCTGATCGCCTACCCCTACCTTCAGCGCCAGCTGGGATTCGTAACCTGCGGCGTTGCGAACTGCATCTTGGAAAAAAGGTTCCCGAGTCGACCAGTGTGCCATGCAGCGGTCTGTGTCGTCGCTTCCGTTCTGGGCGTCGGGCATGGCACCGTAGAAATTCGGGTGGTAGCTCACAGCCTGCGCGCCGAGCTTGACCAAGTTGAACCAACCATTGCGACGCGACAGCGGATCGAACGTCCATGTGATGCCCGCTATTGCCTGCGAGGCAGCCCAGCTGCGCTGGTGGTCCTTCAACGCCCGACCGACGCCGCTGCTTTGGAAGGCGACCGCGACGCCTGTCACGTGGGAATGCAGCTCGATCACACCGTTGCGTCTGGCAAGGAAACCTACAGATGCAGCGACCAACTCCTCGCCGTCGAAAGCCCCGCCGACGTAGCCGCCCGAATGCACTAGAGCGACGAGCAGGTTGACCGGCATAGCCGTGGGGGATCCACCGCCGCCCCATATCGAGGAGAACAGTGGTTCAACCGCTGCGAGATGGTCCAGTTTCTCCAAGTTGCAGACGGCCAAGTGTCCGTGATGCGATGGGCGAGCGTCTCGGTGGGTTTTCACTCACGTTTACTTTGCCACAACGGGGAGTACCCGCCTCGCTTCACGTCGGACTCGACGTTACATTCGAAGGGACAATCATGAAACCGTTCAGCATCCTCACCGTCTGCTCCGCGAACCGTTGCCGTTCCCCCATGGCCGAAGCCCTCCTGGCGAAGGCGATACTCGAAGTCCAACCTCACGATTTCACCGTTACTTCAGCCGGGTTCGGCCCTCCAGGAGCACCCGCCGAACCAGAAGTCGTCGAAGTCATGGCCGACATCGGCTTCGACGTGACCCGCCACCGGAGCACCACGGTCAATACCTCCCTGCTCGCCGAGGCAGACCTCGTATTGGCGATGACACGTCAGCACGTCATGGAACTCGCCCTGCTCGACGAGGCCGCCTGGCCAAAGACCTTCCTTATCGGTGAGTTCGCATCTCTGGCCACCGCATCCGACGGGCCAGGAAGATCCGCCGGCAACGAACTGACCGACCCTGCTAGCGACCCCGGCGACGAACTCCGTCAGAGGGTTGCCCGCTTGCATCTGGGCCGCCGGCGCGCCGACCTGTTGAGCTTGCCATCCGCTCTCGAAGTCAGCGATCCAATCGGCGGTCCGCTTCGCGGCTACCGCGCCACCCGCGACAGGATCGCGGGCCTCTCCGAGGTCATCGCCAGATATCTCGCCCCGTAGCAGTCATCAGGGCCGCCCGAGGCCTGGACCATCTATTCGTTGCGTGAATCACGTGAACAACGCAATGGATAGGTGGTCATAGGCAATATCACGGCATTGATCTGTGGGCTAGTCGTCTTTACGATGACTACAAGACGACAAGGAGAGATTATGTCTGCCAGCACCGCCACCGCCCTGCGAGACACAGTTCGAATCCCTACGAAGCGACACCTGCTCATGTGCCCGCCGACACACTTCGAGGTGACCTATTCGATCAATCCGTGGATGGACACCGACGTCGTGGTGGACGCCGACCTGGCAATGGCGCAATGGTCGGCGCTCAGGGACTGCTACCGGCGACTCGGCCATCACGTTGACACGATCCAGCCAGTCCCTGGCCTGCCGGACATGGTGTTCGCTGCGAACGCCGGCGTCGTCAGGGCCGGCCGCGTTCTAGTCGCGAACTTCACCCACGCAGAGCGCCGAGGCGAAGGCCCGGCTTACCGTCGCTGGTTCGACGACCAAGGTTTCGGCACCGTCACGACTGCAACCGAGCAAAATGAGGGCGAAGGAGACGTCCTTAGCGTCGGGGACATCATGCTGGCAGGAACAGGGTTTCGCACTTCCTCCGCCGCCCACGAGGAGCTGCGGCGATTCTTCGATGTGCCGGTCGTCACACTCGACCTTGTCGATCCCCGCTTCTACCACCTCGACACGGCGCTGGCAGTCCTCGATGACCGCACGGTCGCATATTTTCCGGGCGCGTTCTCCGACTCCAGCGTCTCGGTCCTAAACGAACTGTTCCCCGACGCGATCCTCGTCGACGAGAGCGACGCATGCGGGTTCGGCCTCAACGCCATGTCCGACGGGTACAACGTCGTTGTCTCAAACACGCCTGTGGCGTTCCACGAGCAGCTTCGCGAGCGGGGATTCAATCCGATCGGAGTCGACACGAGCGAACTGATCAAAGCCGGTGGAAGCGCCAAGTGCGCAACGCTGGAGTTGAGACCATGAGCGTTCTGTTCGTCGACGTCGAGTCGATGGCACGGTGGGTCGCCGACCGTGGAGCGGAGCGGATCCTCGTCGAAATGGCCGCAGAGGTCGAAAAAGACTTCGCAAGGTGGCAGACTTTCGACAAGACACCTCGACTCGCCGCTCACTCACGTGACGGGGTGATCGAGCTCATGCCCGCGAGCGACGGCCATCAGTACGGCTTCAAGTACGTCAACGGCCACCCGAAGAACCCGGAGAGGGGCTACCAGACCGTTACGGCCTTCGGTGTCCTTGCAGACGTGCATAGCGGCTACCCGACGATGCTTGCGGAGATGACAATCCTGACCGCATTGCGAACTGCGGCGACCTCGGCGATGGCAGCCCGCCACCTCGCCAGGCGCGGCTCGCAGGTGATGTCGCTCATCGGGTGCGGCGCCCAAGCCGAGTTCCAGGCACTCGCCTTCAGGGCGATCGTCGGGATCGACAGCTTCCGCTTCTGGGACACCGACCCCGACGCCATGGACAAATTCGAGCGCAATTCCCAAAGGTTGGGCCTCAAGGCCACCAGGGTCGCAGATCCGCTCGACGTGACCGACGGTGCGGACGTAATCACGACATGTACTGCCGACAAGACGAACGCAATCGTGCTTCGCGACGACTCCGTGGCGCACGGAGTTCATATCAATGCAATAGGCGGCGACTGTCCGGGCAAGACTGAGCTGGACCCGCACACACTCCAGCGTGCGAGTGTCTTCGTCGAGTACACGCCTCAAACGCGCGTCGAAGGCGAAATACAAAACCAGCCGGAGGATTTCCCGGTAACCGAACTTTGGTCGGTAGTCCAAGGTGTGCACCCCGGACGACGCGACGACCGGGAGATCACTGTATTCGACTCCGTGGGTTTCGCCATCGAGGACTTCTCGGCTCTGCGCTACCTCGCCAGTCAGGTCGCAGGGAGCAGCTATGCGACGACTATCGATCTGGTGGCTGAACCTTCCGACCCGAAAGACCTGTTCGGTTTGACGGTGCTAAGAGGCCGCAGCCTGGTCACCCTCGGCGCTCGCGGAGTTTGAGGCCATGAGCACGCAAGCCCCCGACAGCGTAGTGATGATACGGCCGCTGCGCTTCACCCCGAACGCCGAAACCGTCGCCGACAACTTCTTCCAAAGCCGCGCCGTCGCCGCGTCTCCATTGCTGGCCGACGCCGCGTACGGCGAGGTCACCCGGATGGCCGAGCAACTCGTAGACCTCGGCGTCGAGGTTCACTTGTTCGACGACCCTGTCGAGCAGCGACCGGACAGCGTATTTCCCAACAACTGGTTCTCGACCCACCCCGACGGCCGGGTCGCGCTCTACCCGATGTACGCTCCGAGCCGGCGGGCAGAGCGGCGCTCTGACATCATCGCGGCGCTGCGAGGCCGCTACCACATCACGTCTGTGCACGACTATTCGGTCCTCGAGGACGACGACATGTACCTCGAGGGTACCGGTGCCATGGTGCTCGACCATATCAATCGCATCGCCTACACAGCACGCTCGTTCCGCTCCCACGAGCACGCTGTCGATCTCGTTTGCAACGACCTCGGCTACAAGCCGGTGAACTTCGCCACGAGAGACCTCCGCGGCGCCCCGATCTACCACACGAACGTGATGATGTCAGTCGGTACCGCGATCGCCGTCGTAGCATTGGACGCCATTGCGGGCGCCGACGAGCGACGCAACGTGCAAGAGTGCCTTCGATCGACGGGGCATACGGTCGTCGCCCTATCACTTGAGCAGATTGACGCGTTCGCTGGTAACGCGATCGAAGTCACGTCTCGCTGCGGACCGGCTGTGCTGATGTCTGCTCGCGGCCACGAGAGTCTCACTACATTCCAACGGCGAACGATCTCCAGTCACGCAGAGATAGTCCCGATATCGGTGCCAACGATCGAACTTGCCGGTGGATCCGTCCGCTGCATGGTTGCGGGCATTCACCTTCCATTACGTGCGGCGCGCTCGGGAGTTGCGGGAACCGTGAATCTGTCCCCGCTGGCGGCGTTGGCGTCGGCGGCATCGGAAAGATGACCGCGGCTTTGGAGTACTTTCCTACACCGCCATCGGCGGAGCCGGCCCGAACAGAGGAGCTTGCCGGGGAGGTCGAACATCTTGTGAAGCATTGGCTCGCCAGTGCATCCACCAAAACCTCGAGCGCTGCGGTGCGCCGCCTCGCCGGCGTGCTGAAGGACCCGGCGGGATTGGATTTCACAGTCGGCTTCATCGACCGCGTGATCCGCCCTGAAGATGTTCGCGTCGCTGCTGGCAACTTGCGCAGGCTGACCTCGAATGTTCCGAGGACCCTCCCGTGGCATTTGAAGCTCGCACTCAAAGCCGGCGTCATGGCGTCGATAACGGCGCCGGAGCTCACGATCCCCGTCGTGCGACACGCACTGCGGCGCATGGTCAGCCATCTGCTGATCGACGCAAGCGACGCCAAACTTCGAAGGATGCTCGCCGCGATCAGAAACAGCGGGGCGAACATAAACGTCAACCTTCTCGGGGAAGCCGTCCTCGGCGAAGCCGAAGCGGCGCGTCGGATAGCAGACACCGAGCGTCTGCTTATGCGCGACGACGTCGACTACGTGTCGATCAAGGTGAGCTCCGCCGTCGCCGCGCACCCGCCGCTGGCTTTCGATCAGGCAGTCGGGAGCATAGAGGCAGCCCTGGCCCCGCTGTTCGGAATCGCTGCCAGCTCTCTTACCCCGAAATTTATCAACCTGGACATGGAAGAGTACCGGGACCTCGACTTGACGATCGCCGTGTTCACGAGACTGCTCGACCGTGAAGATCTTCGCCACGTCGAGGCGGGCATCGTCTTGCAGGCCTACCTGCCGGACGCGCTGGGCGCCATGATCCACCTTCAGCACTGGGCGGCAGCGCGTCGCGTACGTGGCGGAGCGGGAATCAAGGTCCGGCTCGTCAAAGGCGCCAACCTTCCGATGGAACGCGTCGACGCGTCGATACACGGGTGGCCGGTCGCCACCTGGCCCACCAAACAAGACACCGACGCTAACTACAAGCGTGTCCTCGACTACGCCCTAACGGCGGAGCGAGTTGCGAACGTTCGGGTTGGTGTTGCCGGGCACAACCTCTTCGACGTCGCCTACGCGTGGACTCTCGCCGGCAAACGAGGTGTGCGTTCCGGGGTCGAATTCGAGATGCTCCTCGGAATGGCAGAGGGCCAAGCCCGCGCCGTCAGCGATACAGTCGGCCCACTTCGACTGTACGTGCCTGTAGTACATCCGAAGGACTTCGACGTCGCCATCGCCTACCTGGTCCGTCGTTTGCAGGAAGGGGCCAGCGAAGACAACTTCCTGTCAGCTGCATTTGACCTGAACCAGGACAGTGGCCTGTACGAGCGCGAACGGACCCGCTTTCTGGCTTCTCTGGCCGCTGTCGACGGCGAGGTCCCACCCCCCAACCGGACCCAGGACAGGCGCAAAGACGTCTGTCGAGACATTCCGGAGTCCTTCCAAAATACAGCTGACACCGACCCGTCACTTTTCGGGAACCGCCAATGGGCAAAGGAGATCACCGACCGCATCCCTGCCAGCACGCTCGGTTGCGGACTGGTGAAAGCCCACACGGTCTCAGACGCTGACGGGGTCCAGTCGACCATCGCTACAGCCTTGGCAGCGAGCGCTTCTTGGGCGGGTCTCGGGGGCATCGGCCGCGCCGAAATCTTGCGAAGGGCAGCGCTCGTATTCGAGCAGCGCCGCGGCGAACTTCTGGAGGTGATGGCGAGTGAAACCGGCAAGACACTCGACCAGGGCGACCCTGAGGTATCCGAGGCAATCGACTTCCTCAACTACTACGCCGATCTTGCTCTGCGCCTCGACGAGGTAAACGGCGCCGAGGCGAGACCAGTAGGTGTCACCGTCGTGACACCGCCGTGGAACTTTCCCGTAGCGATCCCGACCGGGTCGACCGTCGCAGCGTTGGCGGCCGGGTCCGCGGTGATTGTGAAACCCGCCACCCAAGCTCGCCGCTGCGGGTCCATGATCGTGAAAGCCTTGTGGGACGCAGGCGTTCCGGCGGAAGTGCTGCACCTCGTGCACGTCGACGAGGGCGAACTCGGCAGGCTCCTCGTGGCGGACCGTCGCGTCGACCGGCTGATACTGACCGGCGCTTTCGAGACAGCGCAGCTTTTTCGTAGCTTCCGAGGCGACCTACAATTGCTAGGTGAGACGAGCGGCAAGAACGCTATTATCGTCACCCCGCAGGCCGATCGAGACCTTGCCGTCAAGGACATCGTGTATTCGGCGTTCGGACACGCCGGCCAGAAGTGCTCGGCCGCCTCACTTGCCATCCTTGTCGGTTCGGTCGCTACGTCGGCACGATTTCGCGAACAGCTCGTCGACGCCGTCAACTCCCTCAAGGTCGGCTACCCATCCGATCCGTCGGCTCAGATGGGTCCGCTGGTAGAACCCGCAACCGGCAAACTGGCCTTGGCGCTCACCCACCTCTCCCCCGGCGAGCAATGGCTCGTCGAGCCGAAGCAACTCGACGACACCGGTCGCGTCTGGTCGCCAGGCGTGAAGGTCGGCGTGAAACGCGGCTCCGAGTTCCACTTGACGGAGTACTTCGGCCCTGTGCTCGGCCTGATGGCCGCCGGCAGCCTCGACGAGGCCATTGAGATACAAAACGAGGTCGACTACGGGCTGACTGCCGGCTTGCACTCGCTGGAACGTTCGGAGATCGAGAAATGGGTCGCCAGCGTTCAGGCAGGGAACTTGTACGTCAATAGAGGTATCACCGGTGCGATCGTCCGCCGGCAACCTTTCGGCGGGTGGAAGAAGTCGTCGGTCGGCGCCGGGACGAAGGCCGGTGGCCCGAACTACCTGGTCGGGCTGTCCGACTGGACGTCGTCGCCAGCGACCGTCGCCGCACCGCTATCCCCCGTCGTTCAGCGCATCCTGGACGGGGCGACCGACCTCGTCGCCGAGGACCTGGCTTTCCTTGCCCGTTCGCTCGGTTCGGACGCCGTCGCGTGGCGCGACGAGTTCGGCGAAGCGCGCGACGTTAGCGGCCTTGACCCTGAACGCAACTGGTTGCGTTATGTTCCGGTACCGGTGACCGTGCGATTCGAGGACGCTACCGTCGCGCATTTGCTGCGTGTCACCGCAGCCGGAATACGCGCGGGAGCGACCGTCGACGTGTCGGTGGCCGGCCGGCTCGACGATCAAGCGGCGACGCTTCTTCGAAGCGCCGGCGTGCACGTCGCTATGCACGACGCTGCGGCGTGGACTGCACGGCTCAACACCTGTACACCTACACGGGTGCGCCTGCTAGGCGGGTCACGCGAGGCGTTCGCGCGCGACAGCAACGGACGGGTCGACCTCAAGCTATACGCGCAGCCCGTCGTCGAGGCGGGCCGCATCGAGATGCTCACATTCCTCCAAGAACAGGCCGTCGCGGCGACCGCCCACCGGTTCGGGTCGCCGTCCCCGCTAGTCGACGGACTCCTCTAACGCCGAGCACTCGGCCGGCTCGTGAGCTAGACGCTTCCCGCTCCGCCCCCGGAAGGCGGACCCGTATCAGCGCCGGCCGTCGATGCCGTCGGACCGTATCGGTCGAGTAGACGCGTGAGAACGATCACACTGCGGGTGCGGTCCACCGACGGGTGCTCGCGGATACGTTCCAGGACACGCTCCAGCTCGGCCATGTCGGCCGCCTGAATGTGCAACATGGCGTCGCCGTCGCCGCTCACGGTCCACGCGGCGCGTGCCTCTGGATGCTGCTCGGCGAGCTCGCGCAGCTGCCCAGGGCTGGTACGTCCGCGACAGAAGATCTCGACGAGTGCCTCGGCGCTCTGGCCAGCAACCTTCGCGTCGATGATCGCCGTGAAACCTTTGATCACACCACTCGAGCGGAGGCGGTCGACGCGTCGCTTTACGGCAGGCGCGCTCAGTCCGATACGTGAACCGATCTCGTGGAAACTAGCGCGGGCGTTCTCGGAGAGGCACGCGAGAATGAGACGATCCAGGTCGTCCAGATTGTCCATCGAGCGCCTCCGTTGTCGCCGGTGATGTTACTGCGATTCGATTCAGGGAAGCGGTCTCAGGACACATAAAGCCGGGTCAATCACGCCTTTCGCGGACTTCCGGTAGCGATGCGGTTCGTCGAAGCAGCGTCTCCAGCTGACAGCCCTGACGCGGACCCGGACTTCGTTACACTAAGAGGCTCAGGAACTGGTTTCGGTTGAAAAGCCCGGAGCAAGTCTTCAACTTCTGAGCGATTTCCGTCATACCGGCCGTCTTTTACGAAGATGGTCCTCACCTGGCCATCCGTGCCTCAGTGGGGTCCTGTCGTCTCCCGGTCGTCCTGCTCGGGCATTCTGGGAGTGATGCCCACAGCTGCGGACCTCGCTTCCCTGCTCGCGGCTGCCCGCCAGCGGGCCGTCGACCTTGGGCTCGAACTCCGCGACCTAAAGACCGCCACCGCCGAAGGACCCGACGACGAGCACGACCCGGAGGGAGCCACGATTGGCTTTGAGCGAGCGCGGGTCGCCGGAATCTTCGAGCGCGCCTGCGCCGAAGTCAGCGCTTTTGAGGAAGCGACCCGCCGGGTCCGGAACGGAACCTACGGGCGCTGCGCAGGGTGCGGGCAACCCGTACCCGCTGAGCGACTGGAGGCGCTTCCGGCCACGGACCGCTGCGTCGCCTGCGCATCGCGCCGACTGAGAGACGAGGCTGCCTCGAGGCAGATCATGTCACGGTGCTCACAGAGATGATCGCGGGCGCGTCGGCGACACCAGGACTGGACGCGAAGGTGGTTACTCGTATTCTCAGCGTGGCAGCGGTTTGCTACCCAACTCATCGATTCGGGCTTTGCCGAGTCCGCTACTGGGACTGTGATCCCATCCGGCGACTTGGCATACGGCGCTGTTCCCCTACACCTCGGCTTGGAGCTACTCAGCCACTTAGACGGGGACCAAGCTCAAGCGCTTAAACTTTTCGACCATGCGAAACAACTCGCCGGCCTAGCGGATAGCAGCGGGATGAGTGAGGCAGCGGCTGCAATGGTCGAATCGTCGACAAAGGCTCGCCCGTGACCGTCGACGGACAGAGGCGCGGAAGCAGATCGTCTCCTTGGCAACAGGCGGCGTCAGGTTTCGTTGAGTTGCCGCTGCTTCGACGCTGGGTGGTCGGCGGCGCAACCCTCGCAGGCTTCTTCGGCGCCGTGGCCGGACTGGTTGTAGGTCTGTTCGTCCACCCGCCGACAGCGTGGTTCGCCGTATTCGAACTCGGCATCCCCGCCGCGTTAGCTGGCGGTGTCATCGGGCTCGTTGGAGGGCTCGTGGTGCAGGCATGGTTTCGGATCCGACGAAGGCCCGAGCGGCGTGGCCAGGTCTCGTAACGAAAAAGACCGCCCCGGATGGTCTTGCGGTCCCCACAGCCAGCGCGAAGGGAAGAAGATCGGCGTACCTGGTCGCCTGTGCAGGCGCCGGCCACGAGGCGCCTGCCACGATTGCTGAGCCGACAGTTCATTGCTTAGTAGGCGCGGCCGACCGCTAGATCCTCAGAGCTGACGGCTTCCTGGGCGCCAGAAGCGATTGATACTTTATACAGCCATAGCAGGCATAAAGTATCAATCGTTGTAAACACTTGATGTTTCGGGCACCGCACGCGAGGAGATCAGCGGATGCGGACATTCGCCGCCACGACGCCGCACGACAGGCCGTGGCCGCCCAAATGCCGTCAACCGGGACCTGGACGGTCGACCAGACCGAGCCACTTCTTCGTAATCGAGTAACGGCAGGTGCTCCTCTCCGGTGTCATCACTCGCGAAGCCGGCACGGCCCTCGACGACGAGCTGGCCCGACGGGGTCGGCGTGTGGAGCCATCATCGATGCCGACGATCTAGATGGCATCCTGGAGCTCGCTGAAGACATGGCCGACATTCGCGCTGCCGAAGCGGCGCGCGCCGAGATGCGAATTACCGGCGAGACGCCGATCCCCTGGAAGAAGGTCAAGGCCGATCTCGGCTTGACGTGACCTACAGGGTCACCTTGGCGCCCTCCGCCGCGCGTCAGCTTCACAAATTTGACCACGTTGTGAGGCGACGCATCCAAGCTGCCATAGAGTTGCTGGCCGTCGAGCGCACCAAACATCCCGGCCGAGACGCCAACCCCGCCGGTTCGAGGCGGTAGCTGCTGGCTTGCGGTGCCCGCAAGCCGATCGGGTTATGGGACGCCAGCGCTCGGCCTCCTGGCCTGCTACCCGGGAGTGCCGCGATGGCATAAACTGCCAATGGAGGTGGTTGTCGTCGTAACCCGGAACGTCGTTTTGAGTCAGCACCAGCACGAACTCGTTGAGTCCCTGGTGACGTCCGGGCGCTACCAGAACGCCAGTGAGGTGCTACGTGAGGGGCTTCGTCTTCTGGAACAGCAGGAGGCGGAGGACGCGGCCAAGCTCGTCGCCCTGCGTAAGGCGGCCGACAGGGGGTGGACGGATCTCGACTCAGGGAGCTACGACGAAATCGCCGATGACAACCTCGACGACTTCATCGGGCAGCTCGGCGTGCACGCGGCAGCTCGGACGCAGTCGGCAGGTTGATGGCGGGATATCGCCTTACCCATGCCGCCCGAACCGACATCGTCTCGATCCTCGCATGGTCCCACGAACAGTTCGGCGGGGGGCCCGCAAGCACTATGAGGCACTGATCGCCACTGCTATCCGGGACGCCGCATCGCGCAGCGACGACGCCGGACACACAGCCCGCCCAGAGCTCGGAGAGGGAGTCTTCTCCTGGCACCTCTCGCACAGTCGGGCCCGCGCTCCCGAAGAGACGGTCCACCGTCCGCGGCACTTCCTCATCTGTCGACGCGACGGGGACATGCTGGTCATCGGCAGGGTCCTCCACGACGCCATGGACCTGCGACGACACGTCGACCCGTACCAGACTTGGGACTAGTTCCAGCATCCCGCTGGCCGATCGGCGACTCGGGGCTGCTGGTAGTGGCTGTACGAAGCCGACGAGCACGCCGGCACCCTGGGCCAGCGCCGCGCAGACGCGGCCAACGAGGATGACGCAGAAGCCCAACGGCTTGCGACGACACTGGCGGGCTGCGGCGTGACGCCCAGCGTTCGTCCCGTAACCCGCCCAGCGAAGGTTCCCCCCGGAGCGCGCCATTTGCGACCGCGGTGCTGCCTCACCTTTCCGCTGGCGGCCAAGCGGGAAGGGCCTTTCCGGCACTGCGCCGAGATCCACGAAGGGCCACCCTCCCCCAAGCCGACCGGTCGAAGTGGGGGTGACGGCGGCCGGACTCCAGGGCGGCCGACTCCAGCCCGTTGGCTACAGCCCTGGGGCAGCGTCCGCGCTCGTGGCGGGCGACTCGGCCTCGGCGGCAGGGCCTGGCGAGGCCGGTGAGGTCGCCGCTGACATGGCGCTCGCCGAGTGCCTTGCCCGTCACTCGCCCGTGCGCAAGGTCGTCAAGGGCCGTCCGGGCGGCGGACACCACTTCTGGCCCGTAGGCTGCGAGAGCGTCCAGGTCATCGGGCACAGCCGGGTGGGCTGCCAGCCGGCACCGGGCTGGCTTGGCCCGACGGGTCACACCCGGCCGGACGCCTTGTTCGCCGCGGCGACCAGGGCCGCATCGAGGTCCTCCTCGCTGAGCCATGGACGCCGGTCAGCCAGTCGCCGACGGGCGAGGTCGAGGTCCAACTCGTCCTCGGCGTGAGCAAGCAGCTTCTCCCAGGTGGCGATAGGCACTAGCACCGCCTGAGTACGGCGGTGGGATCCGAAGAACACCGGCTCGGGGTCTCCGGCATCGAAGCGCTTGGTGATCTGGCTCAACGCGGCCCTGACCTCACTTGTGGGAACTATTGCCTCGGCCATGACTCCTAGACTCGCAGAATTTTGTACAAGTTCTCGTCAAGAGCGTGAGACTGACGGCAGCCGATCGTCTCTCGACAATGACGGACGGCGGTGTTCATAGCCACTGGGAGGGGGGCAGGTGCCCGCATAGCTCAGGACGCGCTGGGTCCCGCGCTCCCCCCTGCCGGAACAGGTCTCGTAGGACCAGCACGTCGGCCAGGTGGTGGATAGCCTCGCGGTTGATGTGAAGCATGGCGTTGTGCCCGGGTCGGCAAAGATGGAGTTGCGGCGCCCATCGGCGGGTTCGGGCCGGTTCGGCCCGCAAGCGGCGAGACTTCAAGCGATGTGCGATATCAACGATACGTCTCGTGCACTGCGGCTGTTGGTGATCCGCGATAAGTGGCCAGAGCACGTTCTCGCCCAGCTCAGTGCCAACGCCGAGGTGGCTGGGGCCGGGTTCGTCGGGTCGCTCGGCCGGGGCGACGCAGATGACTGGAGCGATGTCGACATGCTGATCATGGTCCCCGACCACGAAGCAACAGTCGCGCCGGCGTCGGGCGTCTTCCTGGGCGCGAGTGTGTCACCCTCAGCTTGGACGCCCGCCTCAGCCGCCGGGCTTGTCGACATATGACGGGTGGCAGCCCTGGCAACATCCTAACCAAGTTGGCGTAGTTGGCGTAGCTGGCGCTACACTTCGGAGGGTGGATACAGACGTCACCGAACTCTCCGTCAGCCAGGCCAGGGACCGATTCTCCGATGCCGTGAACCGGGCTGCCTTCGGCGGGGAAGTCACCTACATCACCCGTGGCCGAGCCCAACAGCGTGCAGCAGCCATCGTGCCTTCCCAGCTGGTCGAGCACTATGAGGCCATGGTGGACGCGGAGGATGGCCGCATTGCCAACGAACGTCTGGCCGACCTGGATGCGGGCCGGTCGACGGCGGTGCCCGCCGATGAGGCGGCCCGGACGCTCGGACTGTGAGTGGCGCCTCGGGTCCGTACGCCATCAAGTACGACCCGAAGGCGCTCAAGGAGCTGGCCAAACTGGACAAAGGCGTAGCCCGTCGGATCGTGCGATCTCTCGATGCCCTGGCTACCAACCCTCGACCCAGCGGCACGCGAGTACTTGCCGGCTTTCCTGGTCTACTCCGGCTGCGCGTGGGCACCTACCGCGTGATCTACACGGTCAAGGACGACGAGCTGCTTGTGCTAGTCCTCCGGATCGCGCATCGCAGTAGCGCCTACGGCAACCTCTGAACAGGAACCGCGACGGCCTGCCCCAGTGACCGATTCTCGGGGGATCCTTGTCCTACCGGGCCACGTATCCCTACGGGCGTCCGTGGAGCTGAGCAGCCGCTGCTGGCCCGGTTGGTACAGAGTCTCCAGAGAGCTTGACACCCACGTCGACGCCGAGCGGCTCGCCCGAATGGCCGAGGCCACAGGCCTGACGGGCGTGCCCCACGGGTGCTTGGACCGATGGGGCACGACAGTCGGTCGGCGGCGCCCCGACCGGTCCCCGGACAGCAAGAAAGGCCCTGTGAACAGGGCCCTTCTGCGTGGTCGGAACCGGCGTCGATCCGGTGACCTCGCGCTTTTCAGGCGCGCGCTCTACCGACTGAGCTATCCGACCGCGGACCTGACGGGATTTGAACCCGCGTCCTCCGGCTTGACAGGCCGGCGTGCACTCCAAGCTGCACCACAGGTCCCTGGCCCCCCTGAGCAACGCCCAAGGGGAGGGCAAAGAGACAGGTTAGCCGCTGCCGCAAGTTCAGGCGTTCGCCTTCGGCTTGCGCCGCAGAAAACGTATCGGGTCGTACTTGACGTCGACCACCCTCTCCTTCATCGGGATGATCGCGTTGTCGGTTATCTTGATGTGCTCCGGGCAGACCTCGGTGCAGCACTTGGTGATGTTGCACAACCCGAGGCCGCGCTCCTCCTGGGCGAGCTTCTTGCGGTCGAGCGCGTCGTTCGGGTGCATGTCGAGCTCGGCGTATCGAAGGAAGAAACGCGGGCCGGCGAACGCCTGCTTATTGTCCTCATGGTCGCGCACGACGTGGCAAGTGTCCTGGCAGAGGAAGCACTCGATGCACTTGCGGAACTCCTGCGAACGCTCCACGTCCATCTGCGCCATGCGGAACGGCGCTTGGGGCTGCTCGGCAGTCGGCGTGAAGGCGGGGACTTCGGCTGCCTTCACGTAGTTGAAGGAAACGTCTGTCACGAGGTCCCGGATGACGGGGAAGGTGCGCATCGGGGTGATGGTGATCGGCTCGTCCTGGGGGAAGTCCGACAGGCGCGACATGCACATGAGCCTGGGCCGCCCGTTGACCTCCGCAGAGCACGACCCGCACTTGCCTGCCTTGCAGTTCCAGCGAACCGACAGGTCCCCTGCGCGCAGGGCCTGCACGTGGTGCACGGCGTCGAGGACGACTTCACCCTCGTCTACGGGCACGGTGAAGTCCTGGAGCGATCCGCCGGTGGCGTCGCCGCGCCAGATCTTAAGTTTGAGGTCGTAGGTCAAGTCTCAGTGCTCCTCAAGTAGTTCGGCCAGCTCGGGCGGTGGTTCCGGGAGGGTCTGCTCGCGGGTGCGGACCTCTCCGTTGTCCGCGAGTTCGCATATCAGGTTGCGTTTGCCCCAGTACCCGTAGTCGGTCATCGGGTAGTCGTCGCGTGTGTGGCCTCCCCGGCTCTCCTTGCGCTCCAGGGCGGCCTTGGCGACCGCCTCGGAGACGAGGAGCATGTTGCGCAGGTCGATGGCCAGGTTCCACCCCGGGTTGTACTGGCGGTGGCCCTCGACGCTCAGGTGGTCCACGCGCCGACGAAGCGCATCGATCTCCTTAATCGCGGTGTTTAACTCCTCCTCGTTTCGGATGATACCGACGAGACTCTGCATGACCGCCTGCAGTTCGTACTGGACGGTGTAGGGGTTCTCCCCGCCGTCGGTGTTGAAAGGAGCGAGAGCTTCGCTCGCCGCCGCTTCAAGATCTGAGGCAGCTACCGCAGGACGCGAACCGGCCATGGCTGTCGCGTAGCTCGCTGCGTACTCCCCCGCCCTTTTTCCAAAGACAAGCAGATCGCCGAGCGAGTTACCGCCCAAACGGTTCGCTCCGTGCATGCCCCCGGCTACCTCGCCCGCGGCGTAGAGGCCTTTGACCTTCGACTCCCCGCTGTCAGGGTCGACCTCCACTCCGCCCATCACGTAGTGGCATGTGGGGCCGATCTCCATCGGGTCAGTCGTAATGTCAACTTGGGCAAGTTCTTTGAACTGGTGGTACATGGACGGCAGGCGCTTTTGGATGTACTCGGCGCTGCGCCGGCTCGCTATGTCGAGAAACACTCCGCCGTGGGGCGAGCCCCGGCCGGCCTTGATTTCCGAGTTGATGGCGCGGGCGACCTCGTCTCTTGGCAGCAACTCAGGCGGGCGGCGGTTGTTCTTCTTGTCGTCATACCACCGGTCAGCCTCCTCGATTGTGTCAGCGGTCTCGGCCTTGAAGAACTCGGGGATGTAGTTGAACATGAAGCGTTCGCCGTCGGAGTTCTTGAGCACGCCGCCGTCGCCTCGAACCGATTCCGTCACGAGGATTCCCCGCACCGACGGAGGCCACACCATTCCGGTCGGGTGGAACTGGACGAACTCCATGTTGACAAGCCCGGCACCGGCCCTCATGGCGAGAGCGTGGCCGTCTCCGGTGTACTCCCAGGAGTTGGATGTCACCTTCCACGATTTGCCGATGCCACCAGTCGCCAGCACCACAGACGGCGACTCGAAGCATACGAATCGACCGGTCTCACGCCAGTAACCGAAAGCGCCGGACATCCGGTCGCCGTCTTTTAGCAGGGCCGTGACCGTGCACTCCATGAACACGTCGATGCCGAGCGCCACCGTCCGCTGCTGGAGGGTGCGGATCATCTCGAGACCGGTGCGGTCCCCGACGTGCGCGAGGCGGGCGTAGCGGTGACCGCCGAAGTCCCGCTGGCTTATCAGGCCTTCGGGAGTGCGGTCGAACAGAGCTCCCCACTGCTCGAGCT
>JAJZDJ010000251.1 GCA_021828685.1 Actinomycetes bacterium
CGACGAAGGCCTCTTTGCTCGATCGTGTGACCGTCGTCCAGCGCCCCAGGGTCTGGGTGGATCCGGTGAGGCTGCGTAGCCTCAATTCGGTCCAGACGCTTACCGTGGCGTGGACGACGGCTTCCGCGGCGGTGACGTCTAGCGACGTGAAGTCGATATTGGATATTCCGGACCCGACCAGTGCCGCGTTCGGGCCTGGCGACAACGATGATGCTACGGCGCTTCGAAGGAGTAGCGCCTCTGTTGATGCGGCTTGTCCTGCGAAGTGCTCGGAGATCAGTCGACTTCCCACCGCCATGAGACTGGCGTTCGAGTTCGAGATTTCGGCGGGCGACATGGATTGGCCTTGCTGTCTCAGGGCGGGCGACGCGGGTTCCTCGATCGAGCGCAGAGAAACCATGGCTGACCTGAAGGCTTCTTTGACGGCCGCCGCGGTTGTAGCGGTTATGCCAGCTTCGGCCCCTGGCGGGCCGGCCTCGTTGCCAATATGGCTGCTCGCGACAGACGCAGACAAGAGAAGGCCGCCTGCGAACACGCCGAAGGCGGCACGGACGCTGCTCATACCCCGGATCGACATCGTTCGTCCTATGCTAATCACTGCGCTGACAGGGCGCCCCGCTGCGGAGCCGGTGCCATCTCTCAAAACGCAGGGGCATCGGATGAAGACCGTGTGGCCAGCCGACGGGTCGCCGCTGTCCGACTCCGATGCTGGTCCAGTGCGATTGAACGGTGATACGAAACTAGATGTCATTGTACGATGGAAACCGCATATTTGCTCAGCGCTGCTCGAGAGGGCGCTGGCATCGGTCAGCGCGAGCTGTCGCGCCGCAGCGGGATTCCTCAGTCGAGAATCTCCTTCATCGAGGGCGGTGCCCATGATGCGTTGGTGTCGACCCTTGACCGGCTTGCTAGTGGCTTAGACGCCCAAGTCGCAATCATCCCGAGCCGTCTCCACTCTGCACAGACTGTCGCCGCCGTGGTCAAGAACAGCCTGAAGTGCGGCGATGTCGGCGGTGCCCGCTCCGCCGTCTTCCAATTGGCGGATGATCTGGCGAGCGCGCCGCCGGCGCTGCGAGCGGCCCTGGTCGTCAGCCCGGCACCCAGGACCGGGGACCGCCGCTATGACGCGTGGATCGCTGGACTGGTCGAGTTGCGGCTGCGTGACGTCTGCATCCCTGTGCCAGCTTGGGTCAGGGATAAGGACCGAACCGTCCCTGAGGAATGGCTGGTGTCGGGGATCGAGGAGCTGCGAGGGCTGACTCGATCCGACACCCTGAGCCGCTTCTGCGTTACGGAGTGCTGATCGATGCTTCTGACCAAGTTCAAAGCCGTCATCAAGGACCGAGGGCTTGTACCGGTACGACGTGGATACCGTCATCTCGTGTGTACCCGTAGCGGGTCGGTATGACTACGCCGAGGAATGCTGGCTGTCCACGGTGCTCGGTGTCCACCCACTTGACGAACCTTTTGAGGCTTTTGGCGGCTTCGTCGAGGTAGGTGACGCCAAGCGTTACTTCCAGTGCGCCCCAACGGATTCCGTCATCGATGACGACGTCTACCTCGCCGATGTTGTCGCGATAGTGGAACACGCTGGCGCCGACGTGTTGGGCATAGACGCGAGGCGGTCGAGCTTGGCAACGACGAGCATGTCGCCCGACCGACACGCCGCCATCGCCTCTCGTAGTCCCGGCCGGGCACGGTTGGTACCCGTGAGCCCATGGTCGACGTAGATCCGATCGACGTCCGCCCCGAGGGCAACCAGGGCGTTGCGCTGCGCGGTGAGGTCTTGCCCATCGGTCGAAACCCGTCCGTAGCCGATCTTGAGCGCGCTCACCGGACGAGTGTCTCATATAGCCCCCCCTCACCGGGCTTTTTTGCGGGCGGGTCTTACGGGAACGGAGGTCAGGCACCGACCAGCTGCGATCGACAGTGACCGGCGCCCGACTCTGGGTGTCCCGTAAGCCGTTCCCCTACTGCGATGTCTCGAACAACCGCCGAGGTCGTATGATTGCAGCTACGCGCTTTGCTGAAGGTGTACGCCTTCGGGGGTGATGGCCAGGGTGTAGTCCACCCCAAGCGCTGCCGACAGGCGGGCCAGGGTGGACACCGACGGCTCGTGCTCGCCGGACTCCAGCCGGGCCACGTGCGGTTGGCGCATCCCGACCAGCCGGCCGAACGCGGTCTGGGTCAGCTCGTTCTCGGCGCGATAGCGGATGACCCGGATGGCCACCTCGTTGGCCAGGCGGGTCCGCTCGTACTCGGCCCGGTAGGCCGGGTCCGTCAGGTCCCGTTCGTGAAGCTCGGAGGCGGTCGTCAGCTCGGACACTCGCACCATGCTCGTCACTCCTCTACTTCGCTGAGACGTGCCTCGGCGGCCCGACAGGCCCGCCGGAAGCCTCGTGGATGGTGCTGCGCCTCGGGGGCGATGGCGGCGATCACGAAGCGGTCACCGACCTGGCGGTACAGGGCTCGCCAGGGGCTGCGTCCTGCCCGAGGCCGCAGCTCTCGCAGGCCGGCGGCGCCCTGGACGGCGCTGGTATGAGGATGATCGAGCGTCGGGCCGATCGCCTCTAGCTTCGCCACCGCGTTGTACAAAGCGTTGCGCTCGCTCACCGGCAGGGCCTCTCGTTCCATCTCGGCTTGGGAAAGGTAGACGGCCTCCCACACCGGATCATCATACCACCTGTGGTATCAGCGAGCGCCGGGACCTGTCCCAGTGAGCGATCGCTCAATGCGACGAACGGGGCGCCCTCTTGGTGTGCACACTGATTCCGGTGAGAAGCCATTGCAGGCCTCGATCGAAGTCGGTGCGACGGTCTCCATGGCCTCCGGCGGGGGCAAAGTCGTCGCTCAATGGCGAACGGGTGCTGAACGCAGAAGCGCCGATGGCGTAGACGATGAGGACGTGCAGCGCCTCGCGCGCGGTCGGGCCGCGAACTCCGAAGCGTTCGAGAAGCCCCAGGATCACGTCGCCGAGGTGGAGCGCGTTCGGACCTCGGGCTCCTTGGCGAGCCAGGTAGAGCGGGATGAGCTCGACGTCGGCTAGCCGCTAGCAGGACGTCGGTAGCTCGAGGTGATCAGAGCGTGCACGTCTGCGATTGGGTCGGTGCTGGGCGGCGCGACGTCTACACCGGCAAGGGTGTCGTCGAGAAGGTTATCGACGAGCGCCGCCTTGTTTCCGTTCGCGTACGATGTCGTCTTTGACCTTGCGCGGCCGGGCGCGGGCTTTGGTGCCTAGAGGGGGATGAGCGCGGCTGCGACGTGGCGATCGTCTGTTCGGCCCGGGCGACGAGCTGGTGGTAGTGGCGCGACGCCGTGGTCGACGAGGACGGCTGGGTCGAGCGCATCCCCTACGAGCTGTGCGTGCTCAAGGCGCTCCGGGAGGCGATCCGCCGCCGTGAGGTGTACGTGGTCGGGGCCAACCGGTGGCGGGATTCCGACGACGACCTGCCCGCTGACTTCGAGGCGAACCGCGACATCCACTACGAGGCCATCCGCCAGCCCCTGGATCCCTCCGCCTTCGTGGAGAGCCTCCAGCGCCTCCTCCACGATGGGCTCGAAGACCTGGACCAGGCGCTGGTGGCCAACACCGCTGGTGGGGTGCGGGTCACGACCCGGCGAGGCCAACCCTGGATCAAGGTGCGGTAGTCCCGGGCGTAGCCGGCGGAGACGGCAGGACAGTCTTTTGTCCCATCACTACACTTGTGGTTGAATGGCGCAGAGCGCTTCTTGGTACCGGTAGTCCGGCTATGTGGTGTGTAATCTCGCTTCATCGTGGACACGGGGTCTCAGCACTTCGTGGACGGCGGGTCTCATCTGATCGTGTGTCCTGTCTCAGCACTTCGTGGACCCAC
>JAJZDJ010000252.1 GCA_021828685.1 Actinomycetes bacterium
ATGACGTGGTTTCGGATACCGACGCGCCCGTCGGGTCGGCGGTAGCCGGTCAGCTCTGTGCTTGCCATCTCGTGCTCCTGATGTTGTGAACGTGCACCAACTCGCCGGTCGCGATAGCGCGCCGGGCGACTCCGATCGTCTGGCCGTACTCGATGACCGCCTGGCCCTCGTCCAAGTCGGCGAGAGCGAGCTTGTGGCCGAGCGGTATCGGCTCGCTGACCACCACCTGGCGGCGTTCAGGTGAGCGGTGGACGGCCATCTCCGCGCTGCCTGCCTCTACGTCTCTGACCGCGACGGCGACCGAGTCGTCGGGCTCGTGCGCAAGGAACCCCAGCTTCGCCGTCTCGGCGGACGCCGGGGCGCGTGATTCTTGTTCAGTCATCGGCACCTTTCTCTTCTAGGTTTGCAACATCTGTTTGGTCTTCAGCCTGATCCGACGGCCACACCCCACCAACCAACTCTGGTATGACCTCTAGCCACTCAGATTAATGCCGGTCGGTCCCGCAGTCAAGTCCCTCGCCGGGCGGTCGGAAATGCAACATCCACGCCCCCGGTCCCTTGCCCCCGGTCAAGCACCGGGGTCCTCCGCCTCGTGGCGCTGGGTCTGGATCCTTTCAATAGCTGCGTCTCTCGCGCCGGCGATATGCGCCTGCGCAGCAGCCCTTGCAGCGTCTGGGTCATGATCGCGGATCGCTTCGAAGAGCATCCGGTGATCCTTGCGGGCCTGTTGTACACGGCCCGGTATGGTCAAAGTCGTCTCCATGCCGGCGGCGATCATCTCTTGTAGGACGCCCTGGGTTTGTAGCAGAAACCGGTTGTTAGCCATCTCCACGATCCTCAGGTGAAAGGCGGTATCGAGCTGCCGCAAAACGCTGAAGTCGATCGGTTCTACCCTCGCGCGTTCTTCGGCTTCGAGCTGGTGTGCCAGTGCTTCCACCTCGCGTGTGCTCGCGACGCCTGCCGCCCATTCGGCCGCGGGCACTTCGAGAACCTGGCGCATCGCGAACAGCTCGGCGAGAGACACCTCCATGCTCGCCAGGCGGGTCCTTATAGCTCCGGTGTCGCCCGCCCCCACGAATACGCCCTGCCCGTGGCGAACAGCTACCCGCCCACGAGCCTCGAGAACCCGAACTGCCTCACGCAGCGCAGGCCGGCTCACTCCGAGAAGGCGTGCCATGTCCCTCTCAGAGGGGAGACGCTGGCCCTCTTGAAGGTCCTCTGACGCGATCAGCTCGTCGAGGCGAGCGACGATCTTATCTGTGAGGCTGCCTGACTCTTTGATTGGACTCCACAGGGTGCCCATGTTCTGCAACCTCCAGTTAGGACCGTTCGCGAGGCGAATCTGAATGCGCAGAGATCATAAGGCGATACACGAGCGAAGCTCCGGTAGGCCAACCGCGCTCAAGCGGTCGCGGCCTTTAGGATGTGACTTGGTATGAGTGACCACTTAGACGATTCTCCCCCCTCCGGACCCGCTTCGCGTTTCGGGGCTAACGCTTGGCTTGTCGACGACATGTACGAGCAGTATCGCAGGGACCCGGCATCTGTGAGCGATTCCTGGAAGGAGTTCTTCCAGGATTACCGGCCCGGGGGCGTCAACCTCTCAAGGCCGGCGAGTCCCGAGCCGGCAGCGCCGCCTGCCAGCGTAGCGGCAGCGGTCGCCTCGAACGGCCTTCACGACGCCGGCCGACCGACTCTCGTGGACCCGGCGGCCAGCTCCGCCCGCCCCGGCGCCAGTGGCGCAGCGAACAGCCTTGCAGCCGGTGCGGACGAAGATCCACCCAGCCCGCTTCGAGGTGCAGCGCTTCGCGTCGCTGCAAACATGACCGCAAGCCTCGGCGTTCCGACAGCGACGAGCTTCAGGGTGGTCCCCGCACGGCTCTTGGAAGTCAACCGCCGCATGCTCAACAACCAGCTTTCGCGCACCGGAGCCGCTGGCAAGATCAGCTTCACCCACCTGATCGCCTTCGCAGTGCTGCGCGCCCTGTCCGCCGTTCCGGCGCTCAACTCGAGTTTTGTCGGGCCGGACAGCGCCGACCCCAAGGCGACACCGTCAGTGAGACACCACCACCACATCGGTCTCGGCATCGCAGTGGACGTGGAAAAATCGGACGGGTCGCGCACCTTGATGGTCCCGGTGATAAAGGCCGCCGACGAGCTGGATTTCAGGGCCTTCTGGTCAGCCTACGAGGACCTGATCCGCAAGGTTCGCTCCAACAAGATCGGCGCCGACGACCTCGCTGGGGCGACCGTGTCAGTGACAAACCCCGGCACCATCGGGACAGTTCAGTCCGTTCCAAGACTGATGCCGGGCCAGGGTGCGATCGTCGGCGTCGGCTCGATCGACTACCCAGCGGAGTGGCAGGCCGCCGACCCGCGCGTCCTGGCCGAGCTCGGGGTCTCCAAAGTCGTCACGCTGACCAGCACATACGACCACCGGATCATCCAGGGCGCCGAGTCCGGCTTGTTCCTCCAGAAAGCCCACCGGTTGCTGATCGGTGGCGACGGCTTCTACGAGGACATCTTCAAGTCGATGGGCGTCCCCTACGAGCCGGTCCCATTCGGCAGCGACGTCAACGACCTCGCGGAGACGGCGGAGCTGCGCCAGCGCAAGCAGGTCCAGGTCGACAACCTCATCCACCTCTACCGCGTACGCGGCCACCTGATCGCCCATCTGGATCCCCTCGACTGGAAGGATCCCCAGATGCACCCCGAACTCGACCCGGCGACGCACGGCCTGTCGCTTTGGGACCTCGATCGGGAGTTCTTCACGAACGGCTTGGCGGGCAAGGACAAGATGCGCCTCGGCGACATCCTCGGCGTGCTGCGCGACGCCTACTGCCGGACGGTCGGCGTCGAGTACATGCACATCCAGGACCCTGAGCAGAAACGTTGGATCCAGGAGCGCTTCGAGGGTGTGCCGACCTCGCTCGACATCGACGAGCAGCGCTGGATCCTCGACCGGCTCAACGCCGCCGAGGCTCTCGAACAGTTCCTCAACACCAAGTACATCGGCCAGAAACGCTTCGGCCTCGAAGGAGGCGAGGCGGCGATCCCCCTGGTAGACGCAGTCATCGACGAAGCCGCCCAGGACGGCGTCTCGCAGGTAGTCCTCGGTATGGCGCACCGCGGCCGGCTGAACGTGCTCATCAACATCGTCGGCAAGAGCTACGGGGACCTCTTCGAGGAGTTCGAAGGCAACATCGACCCTGGCAGCGTCCAGGGCTCCGGCGACGTCAAATACCACAAGGGCTTCCGGGGGAAGTTTACGGGCCGGTCAGGTGTGACGGTCGACGTGATCCTCGCATCCAACCCGTCGCACCTCGAGGCCGTCGACCCGGTCGTCGAGGGGATTGCGCGAGCCTGCCAGGATCAGCTCGGGGTGACCACCGAACGGCCGGTGCTCGCGCTTTTGATGCACGGCGACGCGGCTTTCGCCGGCCAGGGCGTCGTCGCTGAGACGCTCAACATGTCGGCGCTTCCCGGATACGAGACCGGCGGCACGGTGCACGTCGTGATCAACAACCAGCTCGGCTTCACGACCAACCCCGACGCGGCGCGCTCGTCTGTGTACGCCACCGACGTGGCGAGGATGATCCAGGCGCCGATCTTCCACGTAAACGGCGACGACCCCGAGGCGTGCGTGCGCGTCGGGCGGCTCGCGTTTGCTTTCCGCCAGCGTTTTCACAAAGACGTCGTCATCGACATGGTCTGCTACCGCCGCTACGGCCACAACGAGCAGGACGACCCGTCGCTCACGCAGCCGCTCCTCTACCAGCTGATCAAGGATCACCGAAGCGTCCGCAAGCTCTACACGGAGTC
>JAJZDJ010000253.1 GCA_021828685.1 Actinomycetes bacterium
TCCGCGCTCAGCGATAGACGTCCCGTCGATTGCCCAAGGTGACGACGACGATGAGCAGTAAATCATCGCGGACCGTGTAGATTATCCGGTAGTCGCCTACGCGCACTCGGTATCCCGGGCGTCCCTTGAGGGGCCTTGATGCAGGTGGCCGTGGGTTCTGCGCCAAGAGCCAAATTGCGCCCTCGATTCTGGGCCGGACCTTCGGATCGAGAACTCGAAGGGCTCGTATCGCCGAGGGGAGCAGCTCAACTCGATACGGGCTCACGACCAGCCAAGGTCAGCCTTGACCTGTTCCCAGGGGAGGCTCTCGCCTCCTTCAGCCATGGCCGCATCGAATGCCACGACGTCTCCCGCTTCCTCAAAGGCGTCGAGAAGTTCTTCGTATCGCTCCATGCTGACCACAACCGCCGCAGTCTGTCCGTAGCGTTCGAGTACGACCGCCTCTGACTGGGCAGTTTCGACAACCTCGGCGAGCTTCTCCCGAGCCTCACTTACCTTCATCGTGGCCACCTCGTTATCGTACAATATCCTGGTGGATCTTGTACAAGATTGAACCAGGATCCTTCGGGCAGCCTTGCCAGCAATGCGAGGTGGCAATAGCCGACGGAGAGCGCATCACGCCCGAGCGATCCTAGGAGTTCCCTTCGAGGCCGCCGGCGTCGGTGTGCGCGAGCATCACCAGGCAGCGCTTGCAGTAAACGAACAGCACGTCGATTGTCTCCTGGCTTGCGGTGCTGTCGGCTGCGCTCACGGGAAGAATCTTGTATGCGACGTTTCCTTCGAGCACCCCCCGGCATGTCGGGCAGCGGGGCCCGACCCCCGCAGCCTCCAAGCTCGCCGGTTTGTGGCCGTGCGACTCTTCGGGCTGGCTAGCGAGCTGCTCTAAAACCCGGTGGCGGACGACTGCAAGGTCTGCTCCGAGAGCGGTCATTACCTGCACGGCGACACCTTCGCCTTCGCGAAGCAGCCCGAGAAGTAGATGCTCCGTGCCGATATAGCGGTGGCCGAGTTGGAGCGCTTCGCGCAGCGACAGTTCGAGCACCTTCTTCGTTCGCGGCGTGAACGGCGGTGAGCCGGGTCCAGCCTGAGGGGCCTGCGGCGTTAGGAGCTTCGTCACTTCCGCTCGTGCCTTGTCCAAGTCGATCCCGAGCGAACTGAGTGTCATGGCCGCGACGCCCTCACCCTCGTGGATGAGGCCGAGCAGGATGTGCTCGGTTCCGAGGAAACCGTGGTTGAGCCGTCGGGCCTCTTCCTGGGCCAGCACCAACACCCGGCGGGCCCGGTCGGTGTACCTCTCGAACATACCCACAAGCATCGCGCCACCACCACGGCGCTTGGTGTCGCTGGCGGGCGATGTAATCGTCGAGGGCATCCCGGGGGTTTCTACGCTTCGCCGGTCAGCGACGGCCGGCCAGCCCGCCGAGCCCGGACATGGCAACTAGCTCGATCCGTCGTCGGGCAAGAACCTGAGCATGCTAGCACTAAGCAATATTTGCTAGTATCGGCGTGATGTCAAAGTTCTCAGAAGCGGTTGAGGCAGCTCGCGGGGCGCGACCAGCCCGAAGAGGTGATCTGGACACGTCGAGCCTCCATGACGGACCCGAGGTGCAGCTATCAGTTCGCGTCAGAGCGGGGCTTCGAGCCGCCGTGGCTTCAACCGCAAACGCCGAAGGCACGACCGTGACCGCATTCGTCGAGAAGGTCCTGCAGCGCGCCGTAATAGAAGCAAACGACAGCTTCGCCGGGCTCTCCGCTGATCTCGCAACAAACATGCGAGCTGAACTTCACGCAGTGCTCAAAGACGGCGCCTATCGCGAGGCGGCAATCGAAGTGGACCGGGAAGAAGCGTGGTCGTAGCAGTCGTCGACGATCATCGCCTCATCAGCCTTCTGGCTGCACCCGAACCGCCCACGGGGCGCTACGCCACAACGTGTTCGTGGTGGTGGAGACTTACATCCGCTCTCAGCGGGCATCGAAGGGGAGCACTATCATCACGCTTGGAGGAGTTCGACCACAGCGTGTCCTCAGCGATCCGCACTACCGTGCAAGGTCTACCTGAGCGTTTGGTCATCGTGGACCTCAGGCAACTCATTCCGGCGATGGGCGTCCTCGCACAAAGTCATGTCGTCAACCAACTCGCTGCCGAAGCCGTGGCTGCGGCCGCCTACCTGAGGGCACCGATTGAAGTAGAGGTTGACAGCCATCTGCTGCGAGCTGCCGCCTACGCAGAGAACATCGCATACCGCGTCGTCTGACTGCTACTCAGCGTGCGTGCTAGCAAGGATGCCGACCTGGCACGCTCGGTCCGGCGTCTCCTTGCTACGTCGTCAAGGCGTCCCTCAAGAACTCAGGAGCCGACGCTCGAGGCGAGCTAGATTTGTCGACAAGCGATCGGCGCGTTGCCGAGGACCAGGTTAGGGACGGGGGGATGGGATGATTGAGGGCAAATGCGACAGTCGTTTCGTGGCAGTCCGCGATGCTTTGGAGGCGAACCTCAGCTCTGGGGAAGAGCTCGGAGCGTCGATCGCAGTCGACATCGACGGAGAGACGCTCATAGACGTCTGGGGAGGCTGGCGTAACGCCGAGCGAACCGCCCCCTGGGAGAAGGACACCATCGTCAACGTCTGGTCGACCACCAAGACAGTGACCAGTCTGGCGATTCTCATGCTCGCCTCACGCGGAGAGATAGACCTTCATGGCACCGTCGGACGATACTGGCCGGAGTTCGCCTCGGCCGGCAAGGACCAGATCGAGATCCGCCACCTCATGTCGCACACTTCCGGCGTGTCAGGACTCGACCAGCCGGCGACCGTGGAAGACCTCTACGACTGGGACAAGTCGACATCGAGGATGGCCGCCCAGGCACCGTGGTGGGAGCCAGGTACGGCATCGGGATACCACGCCCTCAACTTCGGGCACCTTCTCGGCGAGGTCGTACGCCGCGTCACCGGCAAAACCCTCAAACGGTTCGTGGCCGACGAGATCGCTGGCCCGCTAGGCGCAGATCTGCAGATCGGCGCCCGACCCGACGACACGACACGCATCGCCCCCGTAATACCCCCACCACCGCTACCCTTCGACTTCGCCGCGATGGACCCTACGAGTCCAGCGGTGAAGACTTTCACCGGACCTCTCGTCGACGCTCTACCTGCCAACACTGCCGCCTGGCGTTCAGCCGACATCGGCGCCGCCAACGGACACGCCAACGCCCGATCAGTCGCCCAAGTCCTCTCCACCGTCACCCTCCAAGATCCGCGCTTCCTGTCCGCCGACGCCGTCGACGCGATCTTCGACGTCCAAGCCGACGGTATCGATCTCGTACTCGGGGTTCCACTCCGCTTCGGAATAGGATACGGTCTCGCCAAACCCGAAACCATCCCCTACGTACCAGAAGGGCGCGTCTGCTTCTGGGGAGGCTGGGGCGGGTCCGTAATAGTCATGGACCTGGAACGTCGCATCACCTTCGCGTACATGATGAACAAGATGGCGCCAGGAATCATCGGCTCCCCCCGAGCCGAAAGCTACATGCGCGCCGCCTACGCATCCCTCGGAATCAACCTCCCTCGAAGCAGCCCCAGCCAATAACCGAAGAAAGCCGAAGCGCCTAACAAATCAGCAACGCCGAAACCGTCACCCGGCCGGCCTAACGACCCGGCCGCGATCACCCGCGATCACCGCCAAGCGTCACGCCCAAAGAACAACCCTGGTACACCCGACTTAGGACACTCCGGTGACGGACCAGCCGGGAAGGGCATACTCCCTGCTCAGCGCCTGTGCAGCAACTGCCCGGACCGGGTACAGCCGTGGGCGGTTCA
>JAJZDJ010000254.1:0-3062 GCA_021828685.1 Actinomycetes bacterium
AGGGCGTCACGGAGATCCTCGGCGGCCGCCCGGCATATGGCCCCGCCGGGCATGCCGGCGTAAGGGCCACGGAGAGCGTCACCTCCGCGGATATAGCTCACCTGCAGCGGGCTCAAGCTGCTCGACGACCACGAGCGGTTCCCGGTCACAGACATCGCCGCGAAGGAGCGGCCGTGGTAGCTGTTGCGCAGAGCCAGCACCTGATTGGAGCGCCGCGCCGCGCAGCACAGCATCAAAGCGGTGTCGTTGGCTTCGCTGCCCGAGTTGACGAAGAAGACCTTGGCGTCGGGGATGCCCGACAGGGCTGCGATCCGTTCGGCGAGCTCGACCATGGGCCGGATCAGATACAAAGTCGACGAGTGCAGCATCTTCGAGGCTTGGCTCTGTATCGCTTCGACCACTTCGGGTACGGCGTGGCCGGTCATCGTTGTGAGGATCCCGCCGAAGAAGTCGAGATACTCGACTCCCTCGCTGTCTGTCACCCAGCAACCCTTACCCGAGGCGAGCTCGATCGGTTCCTCGTAGAAAAGGCTGATCCACGACGGCATCACCGTCTTGTGGCGCTTGAGTAGATCTTCGTGGTAACCCATTGTGTCTCCTCCTCCTCGGATGAGCGCAACTGCACTGATCGTGTCGACTCCGGCGACAGTGCCGAGCAAATGTCGGAGCCCAGCATAGGAGGTGGCTACACTCCCGGATCCGGGCATCCGGCCCACGGGACGCTGCTCGACGCTTGCGTCTCTTGGTTGTTCGGATATTCCTTGTGTTCCGCTGCCGCCGGAACTACGGTGTTTCCCGAACACATGAGTGGGTGATCGTCAGTGGTGGAGTCCGAAGCTCCAAAAAGCGAAGCGGAAGTTATGCAACGGGGAGCGGCGATGCTCGCTGATCGCCTACCGAAGGGGTGGTCAAGCAGTTTGACCCCAGCAGACGGGTCGATGGACGCTCTGATCGAGATCCGCGATGAGGCCGGAACCTCCGCGACGTTGATAGTGGAGGCCAAGCGCATCGTGGAGGGACGCGATATCGCTTCCATGAAGAGCCAACTCGACGTGCACGTCCAGCAGTTCTCGCCCGCACAGGGCCTCGTTGTCGCCCGGTACCTGTCTCCGCCCGTTCGAGCAAAGCTGGCTGAGGCCGGGTTGTCCTACATCGACGCGACGGGGAACATGCGGGTTGAGATCAGCAGACCCGGACTGTTCCTCTCCGATCGGGGGGCCGACAATGATCCGTGGCGTGCGCCGGGCCGCCCTCGTGGCACCCTCAAGGGCGAACCAGCCGCCAAAATCGTCCGTGCCGTCGCTGACTTCGCTGGCCCTTGGACGATCCGGGAGCTCGTCGAAGTGTCGAGGGCGTCGACCGGCGCGACGTACCGAGTCGTCGAGTTCCTAGAACGCGAGGGCATGGCAACGCGTGACGTCGATGGCCGTATCAACGTTGCGGATTGGGTGCAGGTACTGCGCCGGTGGAGTGACGACTACGGATTCGTCCGAAGCAACCGGGTAACCCGTTGGATTGCTCCGAGGGGGCTTCCTGCCCTGATTGATCAGGTCGCTTCCTCGAGCGGTGCCGTTCGCTACGGGATGTCGGGGACAATCGCTGCTGCAGAGTGGGCGGCGTACGCCCCTGCCCGCCTCGCAACGATCTACGCCGCTGACGCTTCGCAAGCCGCCCGGGCATGGGATCTACGGCCGGCTGACGCCGGCGTCAATGTGATCCTCGCGCAGCCGCAGTACGAAGTCGTATTCGAACGCTCGTCGGCGAACACCAACGGGGTGACTGTCGTCGCGCCATCACAAGTCGTCGTGGATCTGATGACCGGCCCCGGCCGCAACCCGAGCGAGGCCGAGGAACTTCTCGAATGGATGAAGCGCAATGAGCAATCCTGGCGACGCTGACAATCTTCTGATCCGCGCCCGATCAGCGCTGCTTGACGCCCTCGACGCGCTGGGTGCGCACCGCGATTCCATCGTCGTCATCGGAGCGCAGGCGATCTACCTCCACACGGCCGGCGCCGCCGTTGCCGTAGCGGAGGCAACCAAGGACAGCGATCTCGCGATCGACCCGCGTACCCTCCGCAACGTTCCGCTGATCGAAAAGGCAATGGAGCGCGCCGGCTTCCACCTAGACCCTGAGAAGAACCAGCCCGGTGCGTGGCTCAATCCGGATGGCATCCCGGTCGACCTCATGGTCCCCGAAGCACTCGCCGGTGGCGGCGGTAATCGGGCCCGAGGAGCTCGGGTATCGCCGCACGACAAGCGCGCGATGCGACGAGCTCGCGGACTTGAGGCCGCAGTCGTCGACAATAAGTTAATGGTCGTGGGCGCACTCGACGTGTTCGACCCCCGTCGCCACGAGGTCCGCGTCGCGGGGACCGCCGCTCTCGTGGTGGCGAAGGCGCACAAGATCAGCGAACGAGCGAAAGACAAACCAGACCGGCTCGTTGATAAGGACGCCCACGACGTATATCGCGTCCTCGTCCACACACCGACCCCAGCGCTTGCTGCTGAGTTCCGCCACCTCTTGGCGGACGAACTCGCCGGTGAGGTCACGGCGCAGGCAGTCGAGTTACTCAGGGAGCTATTCGCCGCCGGTCCAGACGCAGCCGGGAGCCTGATGGCGGGGCGCACGGAAGAAGGGGTTGGTGAGCCGGAGACGGTCGCTCTCCAGACCGCGATCCTGACCTCGGACCTACTCGACGCCATCGGTCGCGATGGCGCTTCCTAGGAGGACTGAATCGCTCTGGATTTGGTGGAGGATCTGATCTCGCAAGGAGACTGAGCTATGCCTGCACCAAGGAAGTATGACCGGGAGTCCCGTGATTGGGCGGTGAGGATGTATGAGGACCGGCGCGGGGCGAAACCGGAGGAGTCGCGTTGGAGGCCCGCCGCCGTGTCGGGGAGTTGCTCGATGTGAGCCCGGACACGCTTCGGGGTTGGATCGAGCGTAGGGAGATCGACGCTTGGGAGCGGCCGGGGGTGTCGTCGGCGACTGGGGCCCGGATGAGAGCTGAAGCATGAGATCGCCGAGTTACGCCGGGCGAACGAGATATCGAAGAAAGC
>JAJZDJ010000254.1:3072-3813 GCA_021828685.1 Actinomycetes bacterium
TTATGCGGGTGATCGCTGTCAAGTGGTGATTGCGATTAGCCGGTTTCCTGTTGGTCGAGCCGGCTCAGGAGACCATCGAAGATGTGCTCGCGGCCGACCGGGCCTTTCGCTCGGGCGTCGTCGTGTTGGCGCTGGAGCGTCGGTTTGAACTCGATGTTTCCTCAAAACGACGACGTCGTTCTGCTGCTTCCCGACGCCGCCGGGCTAGCCGGCAAGCCCGCCGTTGCGTGCCATGACCATGATCGTCGACGCACGAGGCCACAGTGTGCTTGACGCTATCGGGCCAGGTCCGATGCCGTGGGGCCCTCCAGCCGGAGCAACGAGCACCCCCTAGCCGGCGGGGTGCGCCTGAGCTGAAGCTGAGGTGGAGCCTGGCTCAATCGACGAGCGGAGCGAGGTCTACGTCGCTCGGGGGGCCGTCATAGACGACGCGCCCGTCGCGTAAGGCGATGCAGCGATCAGCGCTTCGGGCATAGTCGAGCTGGTGGGTGGCAACGACGACGGTCGCTCCATTGATCGACGATGCTTCGTCTGTCAACTCGATGAAGGCCTCCCGTCCGGACGGGTCGAGGCCGACGAAAGGCTCGTCTACGAGAAGAAGGGAAAACGGGCGAACAAGTGACAGCACCGCCGCAGTCTTCTGGCGCAGCCCGCGAGAGAACGTCGAAGGAAGCCCCTCGGCTCGGTTGAGAAGCCCTAGCCGGTCGAGCAGGCTCACGGCTCGTTCCTCCCAGTCTGTGC
>JAJZDJ010000036.1 GCA_021828685.1 Actinomycetes bacterium
CGAGCCACTTAGCGTATAGTCCTCGACCACCCATTCGGCGGTGTATCCGCCGCTGTAATAGAGACCAACTGTCGACCCCTGAAGCGAGAATGTCCCCGTGCCGGAATCGGATCCAACCCCCCAGCCGGCACCAGTGACCATGATGCCGGAAAGCCCGGTCGAGAGGTTATCGACCTTGGTGACCCATGCGCCGGCACTGGACTGATAGACGCTGGCCGCGATGGTGTTGCCCGGATAGACAGGGAAACCAAAGAAAGGAACCAAATGGTTAGGGCTACTCGGGTATTCCTCCCACCACCCGAAGTCCTGCTGCGCCCCGTTCACGCAGTCTGTCGTGACTCCGGTCTGCAACAGCACCCCGGAGCTCCCGCCGGTCGGCCCGGTGAATCCGCCTAGGCCGACCCATATGGCGTCGCCGGCGTTCGGTGTAGCAGCACAGTCCAGCGTCGGGACTACCCACTCGCCGTGGGCCCCGGTGATTATGGGGCCGCTTGACGGCACGACATAACCCGACCAGTTGGGGGAGGGGACGGCCGCCGGGAAAACCTCGATCGAAAACGGTTCGCTGGCGCTCCCCCGGGTCGGGCTGGTCGAATCGAGAACCTCGACTGTGAACTGGAAAGTCCCCGCCCCGGTCGGCGTGCCAGTTATTTGCCCTTCAGGCGACAAGCTCAGACCGGCTGGGAGCGACCCGGACGAGATTTCCCACGTGTAGGGAGACGTCCCCCCTGACGCGGACAGCGTCGCGCTGTAGGTCTGTCCTGCAGTCGCTTTGGGCAGCGTAGGCGTGACGATTTGCGGAGCGGACACTGGCGGCGCCGCAGTGGGTGTCGGCGTCGAGGACGTCGGCGATCCTGGCGCCGGGAGCGGTGCCGGTGCCGGCTGAGCGGGCGTCGCGTTCGACACAGCGGCCATGGCGACGATCGGCTGAGTTAGGTGGATGGAGCCGGTGGAGCCGTAGAAGTTGGCGTCGCCAAAACTGAAGATCCCTCCATCCTTAGCCACCAGCCAGTAACCCTTGCCATCGGGAGTGGAAGCCATACCGACAATCGACTTGGCTAAAGGCTTGCCGCCCATCGACCCGTAGAAAGGAGCGTTGAACGAGAAAATACCCCCATCCGCCGCCACGAGCCAGTAGCCGCCGGTCGCCGGGTCAGCGGCCATGCCGACTATCGGCTGAGTTAGGTGGATGGAGCCGGTGGAGCCGTAGAAGTTGGCGTCACCAAAACTGAAGATCCCTCCATCCTTAGCCACCAGCCAGTAACCCTTGCCATCAGGAGTGGAAGCCATACCGACAATCGACTGCGCTAAAGGCTTGCCGCCCATCGACCCGTAGAAAGGAGCGTTGAACGAGAAAATACCCCCATCCGACGCCGCAAGCCAGTAGCCGCCTGACGACACCGACGGAGTACGAGTATCGGTCCTCAAATGAACCCCAGGCGAAGCGTGGGCTATGCCGCCTGAAAGCCACAACGCCGAGGTAGCTACGACGACTGCGGATGACAGCACCCGCAACCAGCGCCAAAACCGCGAGTCCGTCCGGCTAGCTCTCCGGCCGGTAGCGTACCCCTTAGCATCCCCGATTCGGAATAGCCGGTGGCCCTGCATCACATCCATCTCCCGTCAGTCCGATTGGGCAGCATACTCAGCGTTCTCCGATCAGTCCACGGGCCGCCCCCATGCTGTGCTGACGGGTGCCCGCTGAAGCCGGCGACGTGGTCTCCAACCCGACCTGTCAACCTGTCACTGCCGAAAGACAGCGGACATCGAGCAGGGCAGCGATGACGGGCGTCGTTCCAAGATCAGCCGCAATATCGCTCTCCTCAAACTTCCGAGTCTCGAACCAGCACACAGCTTGTCCACTGACCTGAGCAGACTAGGCATGCCACGAGTCCACGCCCGCGTGTGACTAGTCTGTGGACGCTGACCGATGCGGCCGAAAGAGAGGTAAAACTTGCCAGGCGACGAGCCGGATCCACTTCGCCGCCGCGTGTATAGGTACCCGCCGGTGATTGAGGCCATGTGCCGACTCCAGTGGTCCACTCCGATCAGATGGGACCTCATGACGCCCGGCCAAGTCAACGAGCGGGTCCGGCGCCAGTACCCAGCGGAGCCAAAGGCACAGTCGAGCCTTCGGGCCAATCTTGCACCGGGAACCAACGTCGCGCTCCAACTGACGGCCGGCCCGCAGCAGCAATTGGTGTTCGGGAACGAGGAAGAAAACCGCCTACTTGTGATTGCCCCAGACGCGGTCTCCGCCCACGGACTATCGCCTTACGAGAAGTGGCCGTCACTGCTTGGCCGTTTTGACGACGGACTTCAGTTGCTACGCGACCTGCTGCCGACCGGTGACTGTGTCTCGATGGTGGGCTTGCGGTTTATCAACAGGATCACAATTGAAGAGCAGCGTTGGGACTTCCCGGACTACGTGAATCTCGACCTAAAGTTGCCTGATGGCATTCCATCTGACATAAACAGCTTTTTCCAGCGGACAGAGATTCCCTACCCTGGCGAGAACACGGTCTTGGCGCTGAGCTGGGCGACGGTGGCGCCCGACATACCGGGAACATGCGCCTTCGTCCTTGACTTGGATTTCGTCCATCAACCAGGCGTTCCGATCAGTCAGGAAATGGCCAAGGAGATCCTGGTGGACTTAAAGACAAAAGAGGGACGGGCCTTCGAAGCCTTGATCACGGAGAAACTGAGGGAGCGCTTTGTCGAGGTCAGCTAGTACGACGCAGGGTATGAGCAGCGCGTCCGCTTCTCCGTACTCGTTTTCCCACAACAAGGTAGTACCGACGTCCTTCACGGCTCTGCCGCTGCTCCTCGTGTCAGCTCTACCGACTACTGGGCTTGTGCCGAGCGCCGTCTCGGCGATTGGTCAACAGCTTGACCTCCAGCGGGTCACGAGTTCGGCGCTACTTGATGAGATTGCGGAGAAGGCGGGATTTGCCTACTACCCAGATGTCATCGCGCCATTGCCACCACCCACGATGACGCTGATGGGGACCGTCACGTTCGTCCAGACCGATCTGCAGATGCCGGAGTCCGCCGACGACTTTGACTATCTGACCTGAGGTAAAAGCAGATGTCAGGGTGGTATGAGTTCGTTTCAACCCGTGCCCTTGAGCAAGGCGACCTACTCCGTGAAATACCCGTGCCGCAGGTAGTCGAAGTCCAGTGGCCTCTGAAAGAGGGCGCTCCGGTCAAGGTGCAAGTTGCGCTCAGAGACCTAGTCGTGCTCACGCAGTCCTGCGACCTGGAGACTGACAAGGTGGACGAGGTGCTCGTCGCCGTTGTCCTTTCCTATCAGCAGCTCTGGAATGTGAGCGGCGCGACGAATTCCTTCCTCAAGAGCAGCGGGTGGCGGAAGTCCTTGCGTCAGGGGGAGCAGCCCGCCTACTGCCTACTTCAGAACCTCGACGGGGCGGCAGCGGATCACTACGCCATCGCTGACTTCCACCACCTCTACTCCCTCCCGAAGAAATTCCTGGAGGAAGCGGCCGAACAGCGGCCGAGCCGACTCCGTCTGATCGCTCCGTACCGGGAACACTTGGCCCAGTCATTCGCAAAATACATGATGCGCGTCGGGCTCCCGATCACTTTGCACAGCTTCGACGACGTTAAGCCGGCCTGACCGCTCAACCAGCGAACGTGACTCTTAAGTATCTTGGTCTCGGCTGCGGGGCATAGATAGAGCCGCGCCAACGCGGCAAAACGGTGCGCCATCCTCCCCTGGTGCGTCGCGCCGGTACGTGTCTGCTCTTCTTGCCAGACCGGCTAATCGCTAACCGCTAACGATCCCCCTGCGGGCGCCGAGAACTGCATGTCGAGGGTAAGCACCGACTGTTACTGTGTAGCCGGATCCCCTCATCTACTGGGCGAGGCGGGGGGCCTAGGGAGTTGGCGGCTCCTGACGGCGCAGCCGATCTGCTTGACTCTGACGTAACGTCAGGCTTTATGGTGATCATGCCGGCGCACCCGCGACGTCAGAAGTGAAGGTGACCGATCAAATGACGGCGCAGCAAACCCGGGCATGGAAGATCGGCCAGCTGGCCGCCGAAACCGGGCTGACCGTGAGGGCTTTGCACCACTACGACCATCTCGGCGTGCTGCGACCCTCGGCGCGTACCAGCACCGGCTACCGGCTGTACAGCGAGTCCGACGTCGAGCGGCTCTACCGGGTCATGGCGCTACGCCAGCTCGGGTTGCCGCTCGACGCTATCGGCGCGGTTCTCGACGGGCAAACCTCGATCGGCGAACTGCTCGACGCTCACAGGGAGCACCTGGACCGTCAGCTGGTCGCCATGCGAACCCTGCGGGCGCAGCTCGCCACCGTCGCGGCCGCCGGGCGAACCGGCGACGCGGCCTCGGTCACCGACTTCTTGGAACTGATCCGAAAGGTGATAACCGTGGACGACACGATCAAGCAGTACTTCAATGATGAGCAGCTGGCGCAGCTGGCCGAGCGCCGCGCAACCCTGGGCGAGGCGGCCATCGCCGAGGTCGAAGCGGCATGGCCGACGCTCATCGCCCGGGTGCAAGCCGCCGTCGACGCCGGCGTCGACGCGTCCTCAACCCAGGCCCAACAACTGGCAGCCGAGTGGATGGGCCTGCTCGAGCAGTTCCACGGCGGCGACGAGGACCTCCACGGCTCTCTGTATCGGATGTACGCCGAGAACACCGAGCGAATCGAGGCGCAGCACGGCGGCCCCCCGCCCGCCCTGATCGAGTTCATCAAGGCCGCCACAACCGCACGGAACTGACCGGGGCCCCGGGCGGTGGCGGTAGCCGCAACGACCGCCGCCACCGGCCCTGCCCGCAACGAAATCGGCGCTGCGTTACGGACGACGACACCGTCGTCGACGTCCTCCGCCAAACACGAGCAATCATCGGAACACCAAACTGGCCACCCTGCCAAACGATTTGTTGCAGTTATTGCTGTTCCGTTGGTGGTCTGTCCGCGTGGTCATGGTCGCTGGTGCAATGAGCGTGTTGGTGGCAGCTGACGCGGATGCACGAGCGAGTGCGGCTCGTCTGGCGGCCGCGGTCGATCCGACAAGTGACTTCGGCGCTGCGGTCCACGAGATGTTCGAGGGCGTGGCAAACGGCGAACAGTTGGTCGTCCTGCGTCCCGGCCAAGAAGTAACGCCCGCTGGCGCCGCCGACCTGTTAGGGGTGACCCGGCAGTTCGTGGATCGGCTGTTGGCTGATGGCACCCTAGAATTCCGCCGCCTCCCGGGGAGCAAGCACCGGCGGATCAAGGTCGGTGACGTGTTGGCCCTTGCGGAGGAACGAAGCCGCCGCCGGCAGGGTTCGGACGCGATTCGTGCGGTGTTGGGATCCCCGGCTGATCGGGGGTGAGTGGGCGTGATCGGGTGTTCGTTGACGCGAACGAGCTGTTCCCGTTCAGCGTCATGGACTTGGTGCTCTCGTTGGCCGAGGACCTGTTGATCGACTTCGTATGGACCGACGAGGTCCTCGAAGCGTGGGAGAGGGTGATCGTCCGTGAAGGCACGCGGACCCCGGAGACCGCTAGGTCGGTGTCAGCGGCGATCCGCCGATTCTTCCCAACGACCCAGATTGACCCGACGACCTACCGAGACCGGACGCAGGAAGTTCCGGGCCGAGACCCCGACGACAGAGTGCATGCGGCCGCATGCGCGTTCGGTGGCGCCACGGTGTTGCTGACTCGGAACCGACGTAACTTCCCCCGCGAGTTCCTCGCCGAGCACGGCGTGATTGTCTCGTCGGCGGATGACTACCTAACGGGCCTGCTTCACCGCCAGCCGGTAGCATTCGGGTGCGGCGCTGTAGGAGTGAGGGCTGCCTGGCCCTGTGAGCTGGGAGTTGGGCTATTGCCCTGAGCTGTGTGTCTGCCATTGTCCTCTGTTCTGATGGTGCCTCTTGATCAGTTGAGCAATCGCTTGAGGTTTGCGGTGGTTTGTTCGGTAGTACGCTGTCGTTTGACGGCCCGGGTGAGTTCAATCAAAATTTGCCCGGTTCGCAAGACGTCTTTGAAGCTTGGAGGGAGGGTGCCGATGGATTCGTAGCCGGCAAGAAGTGCTCGGGCATCAGCCGGGTCGGTCCAGGTTCGCAAGTCGAGGGCGGGGTGGCTGCGGTAGGCGTCCCCGAAGTCGATGAGGCCGGTGAGCTGGGCGGTCAACGGGTCGACGAAGGTGTGCTCGGGTCCCGGGTTGGAGTGGAGCGCGACTGGGGGCGTGTCGGTGGGGGTGAGCTGGAGGCGTGCTGCAGCGATCTCGCCAACGTTCAGGCAGTCGTGCCAACTGTCGGTCGAGTCGAGCGATGCTGCGAGTTGGTCAAAGAGGCGAGCGAAACGTGTTGTGAGGTCAGCGGCACTGCGGTCGCCGGGCAGCAGATCGCTTTCGGCGAGCCTGGACTGGTCGATCTCGTGGATCGACCGCATGGTGCGACCGAGCTCTTCTAGGACAGTTACACGCCGGGCGGCGCTGAGCGTGACTTTGGCTACCGTGACGCCCGGTACACGAGTGAGACAGATGTACTCGATGCCCTCGACGTGCCCGTGTCCTAGCGCTCGCGGAACGTGGATGTTTCCGTGACGCTCGAGTTCGGCTAGGAAGAGGGCCTCTTTTTCGAGGCTCGTGCGTGGGCGGAGCCGATGCGGGCGTTGGGTTTTCATGACGATGCCACCCTCGAGGAGGTAGGCGCGGGCCTCCCCGCCTGATTCATCGATTTGGAGCAATCGGCCAGCGGCGGGTGCATGCCGGCGGGCGGACCCTACGACGACTTCCTCGTTGAGAAGTGGATCGGGGGCGTCGGGTTGGAGATAGGTGTCGGAAAAGGCCAAAGATCTCACTTCTTTCTTGTTGACAGCTGTACGGTTTCCTGCGAGCCGGCTCGTGAGTCCAGTTCATCGCAGCTGGGGTGGTCCGGCGAAATGTCGTTGCAGTCCCAGCCGGCCGCATCGAGATCGGCCAGAGCGGCGAAGAGTCCGCCGGCGGTGGCAAGAACGTCTGGCGGGCCTTCTTCAACGATGCGGCCGCCGTCGATGACGACGACGCGATCGGCTTCTTTAGCCGTTGAGATGCGGTGGGCAACGGTCAGCGTCGCGCAGCCGTGCCGGCGTGCGGTGTCGCACAAAGCGGCCCTGAGTGCAGTGTCGCTGGCGGAGTCGATGGCGGCGGTTGCCTCGTCAAGGAGAAGCACTGCCGGTTCGTTCACCAAGGCCCGCGCCAGAGCGACGAGCTGGCGTTCGCCGGCCGAAAGGACCGTGCCGGCGCCCCGTCCTTCCCCTGCGAGTAGGGCGTCAAGGCCGCCGGGCAGGGCGGCGACAAGTGGTCCGAGTCCGACGAGCTCGATCACGCGCCATATGGCCGCATCGTCGATGTCCTCGTCGAAAAGGGTAAGGTTCTCTCGTACGCTGCCACCGAAAAGCTGGAGTGCTTGGGGAACAACCCCGAGGATGGCGCGTCGCTTGTCCTCCTCGATAGCGCGAGGGTCGACTCCAGCGACGCGCACCGAGCCCGATCCTGGAGGGTAGACGCCGCCGATGAGCGACAGCAGGCTGGATTTGCCGGCGCCCGTGCGCCCGACGAGGGCGACGTGTTCCCCGGGACCGACCGAAAGTGATACTTCGTTCAGAACTGCCCGGGCGGGGTCGTAGCCGAAGCTTACTTTGGTCACCTCTATTCGCGCTGTGGTGCAAGTCCGGGCCTGGGCCTCCGCTGGTAGGACATCGGCGGCGAGATCGAGCAGCTCGAAGACCCTTTCGCCTCCCGCTACGGCAGCCTGGACTGACTGCCACTGGTCGCCGAGAGCGATGATCGGTGCGAAGAAGCTCTGGAAAAGTAGGACGAAGGCGGTGAGGGTCCCAAGGTTCACGCCGGCAGCCGCCATGGTGCGCCCGGCGCCGACCCAAACTAGGATGGCGATGACAACCGAGGACAGTAGGTCTGACACCGGGACAAAGAACGAGCTGTACTTCACCGAGTCGCCCTGGGCGACGAGGGTGCGGCGCAGCGCCTGCCGGAACCGGACGACGAACACCGCCTCCCGGCCGAAGGCTCGAAGGGTCTCCACGCCGCCGACGACTTCGGCGAGTTCGGCGTTAAGCCGCCCGACAGCGATCCTGTCCTTGCGCTGGGCATCGCGAACGCGGGTCTGCAAGAAGCGGGTCACGACAAGAAGGGGCGGCAGGACCACCGCCGAGACAGCGCTCAGCAGCGGGCTTAGAAAAATCATGGCGATGGCGGCGGCGCCTAGCGCGGCAAGCTGGCCGACAAGCGTGGCGATACCGTTGGCCAACAGTTCGTCGATCATCTCGACGTCGGCGGTCGAGCGGCTGATCACTTCGCCGATTGGGGTGGTGTCAAAGTAGGAGGCGGGCAATGTCATCACGTGCGTGAACAGCTGCACCCGCAAGGAGGCGATCGCCGACTGAGAGACTTTGGCTGCGAGATAGGTGTAGGCGAAGCCGAATGCTGCGCTGGCCGCCACGGCTAACAAGTAGAGGCTGCTGGCAACCAGCACCTCGGAGGTGCGTCGTGCCACGAGGTCGTGGTTGACGACGAAGCGCACCACGAACGGTGGCACCAGCTCTGCCAGCGCCGAGGCGATGACACATCCCGCCACGACGACAAGTGACGTTCGCCACGGTCGGAGCAGCGAAGCGACGTTCCGGGCGTGGTGTGCGCCTCGAGGCCCTCCGGCGCCTCGGATCAACATCGGTCTCACCTGGGCCCGGGCTGCTCTTGCCCGGCTGAAGCGCCTAGTCGAAGCTGGGCGCGATAGATGCGGGCATAGAGACCGCCGGCGGCAAGCAGTTCTTCGTGGGTGCCCTGCTCTTCAATGCGGCCTCCGTCCAAGACCACCACCGAGTCGGCCGAGGGGAAGACGGCGAGGCGATGGGAGAACAGGAGGATCGTCGCCTGCGCTGCGAGCGGCGCCCGGCGCCCGAACGCGTTCCTAAGTTCCACCGCGATCGACGCTTCGGTGTGCACGTCGAGCGCGGAGAACGGTTCGTCGAGTATCAAGACACCCGGCACGGTCCCGTTAGCGGTCAGCGCTCGGGCAAGGGCGATGCGTTGACGTTGGCCACCCGAGACGCGTATTCCGGACTCGCCGACCTGGGTATCGAGCCCCGCAGGCATCACCAAGATGTCGGCGTCCAAACCGGCCAGCCCGACTGCGCGCAGCAGAGCTGTGTCGCGCCCCCCGTCAGCGCGTGACTCGGCGGCGAGTCGCACGTTGTATATCACGCTCCCGGCGAACAGTTGCGGATCCTGGCCGAGATAGCCCACCTTTCGGGTTCGCTCTGCTGGTGTAAGGTGACTTGCCGCTTTGCCGTCGATGAGGACCCGGCCTTCCTCGGGGCTGTAGATGCCGGCTGCCAGGCGAGCGAGAGCGCTCTTTCCCGAGCCGACTGGGCCCGTGACGGCAACGAAACTGCCGGCTGGGACGTCGAGGTCGAGGTCGTGGATCGCCGGGCGCGTCCCCCCCGGGTAGGTGAAGCTCGCATGGCGGAACGACACGGTCGCCGCCCGGCGCCTGTACCCTGGTTCGGAACACTCGGCGAGAGCGGGGAGCGTTTCGATCCCGGCGACGTGCCCGGCGCGAAACGAGGACCACACCGGCTCGTCATCAAAAGGCGGAGGGAGGGCGAGAAGCGGCCGGAGCCGGGCGTAGGCGGCCCCCGCGGCTTGAACACGGTTGGCCATCTGTGGAATGCGCGGGGCGCGGCCGGCGAATCGGACGAAGAGCTGGAGGAAGGTGACCAGCGCTCCGACACTTAACACCCGAGTCGCTACCTCGTGGGCGCCACGCCAGATAATGAAGAATACCCCCGCGCTGAGCAACGTCGAGTAAACCGCTCCCAGCGCCTCGTCAAGTGCTACGGCTTCGAGCTCGGCCGATGCCTGGCGACTCGCGAGACCACGTATCCTTTCTGTCGCTGCGGTTGCCCGCCCCGCCAGACGGAGTACTCGATGACCGCTGAGCTGCTCGTGCAATACGGTAGTCAGCGCCGCCTCGGTCTCTCGAGACCGGGTCGTGCGCCTTGCGACGAGTCGGCCGGCGAGCTTCGCCAATCCGAGAGCGAACGGTACCGGTGCCAGTGCCAGCGCAGCCAATCCCGGAGAGTAGACGAACATGGTGACGACCAGCGAGACGGAGAACAGCAGCGTGTCCCAGGTCTCGACGATCACCTCGCCGACTCCGACGCCAAGGACCTCGACGTCCCCGATTACCCGAGCCATCACTCCGCCAACCGACATAGCCGCGAGCGACTCCATAGGCCAGGCGAGCACGCCGCGCAACGCGTCGGCACGTACATTCGCCCGGAACCGATTCCTGGCCAGTCCGAGCCACCAACGCTTCGCTATGCGCGGCAGCTGGGTAGCTCCTGTCGCCGCCACAAATAGAGCCACCGACTCGGTCACCCTGGCTGAGCTCGCCTGGTGGCGCTGGTAGGCCAGCACAGCGTTGATCGCCCGCCCGAGGAACACCGCTGGTAACACGATGGCGGTATTCATCACCACCCCGGCGACCGACCCGCAAACCAAGAGCCCTGCGACCTGGCGAAAGTACGGACGAAGCTCGACCAAAAATGGTGTGCCAGTCCTGCCGTCTTTCAAGACGAGATGCCGAAGCAACTCAATTCCGCCTCAGACGACTCTGGCGTCTCAGAATGTGCTCGTCGACATGGTTCACGTCATGCAAGCCGGATTACTACGTTATGGACACGACGGGGCGCAGCGGAGGGCATGTGCGCTTGGATTAAGGGGTCTCAGCCACAATGGTTTCTACCAATCGAATGTCGGAGTTGAGAGGCTCTGATGGCGTCTCCCTGTCTATGACGTTAGGACGTCTAGGAGTCCCTGTGGACGGTAGGGAGATATCGTCCGGTTACTGTGAACTCACGGTCGCCTCCGCTGTTGGATCCACCCACCCGTTGTGCGCCTGATTCGGACGTGAACGGTTAGCGTCTCGCGCGGCGAGCTGGTCAACGAGTAGCGGGAGGACCTGCCGCCAGTCAGCGACGATACCTATGTCGGCTAAGTCGAAGATCGGCGCCTGCGGATCGGAGTTGATCGCGACAATGGTGCCTGCGGCTCGTACGCCGATCAGATGATTCAGCTTGCCGGAGATTCCTATTGCTACATATAGCTCGGGGGCGATGCTCCTGCCTGTGACGCCTACTTGTCGTGATCGGGGCAGCCAATGTCGATCGGTTACCTTCCGTGTGCCAGCGAGCTCGGCGTCTAGGATCTCCACAAGCGGACGAATAAGTGCGTACTCGTCATACTCGACGCCCAAACCGACTCCGACCACTACTCGAGCCGAAGCTAGATCCTCGATGTGGTCGTCGCGGCCCGACGACACCCGTAGAGCCCGTCCGATCACCGGCACGTCAAGACTACTCAAGGTCGGCGCAACGGCATCTCGTTCACGGAGCAGCGCGAGGACTCCGGGTCGGGCAGTAGCTATCTGCACCTCGGAGGTCGCGGTGATAGCGACTACGACCGCTCCCCCGAAAGCGGGCTTCAAGCCGACCAGACGCCCGCTGGTCGTGTCGACGTCGAAAGCGACTGCGTCGCCGGTTAGTCCAGCGTCCAGTCTCGCTGCGACCCGGGCCGCTACCTCCCTACCCCAGGTGGTTCCGGGAGCGAGCACCGCCCAAGGGCGAACCTGTTCACACCACGCCGCTACTGCCCATGCGATGTCCTGCTCGGCCACGCTGCCTGTCATGTCGACTACTTCATCGGCTCCCCAGCTTCGAAGTACAGCGGAGTCCCGGACCTCGGAGGTGCCGAGGGCGCAGACGGTACCGCCGATTACCTCGGCTATCGTCGCTGCTGCTCCGAGTAACTCGCGGGTGACTAGAGCGCGCCCTGGCTCGCAGAGCACAGCGACAACAGGACCGCCCGGCTCGCGTCCGTCGGGAACCCTAGCGGCGACGTTGTTGGCACGGGGGATAGCTGGGGATCTCGTGGCAAGCAGAGCTACGGCGTCGCGAACTTGTTCAGCAGGTCGCCCGGTGCCTTTCCATCCGAGGCGCTCGACGCGGCTTGATCGGACCTCCCCCACCCGGGTACGACTTCCTTCGGCTCCGAAGGGTCCATGGCCGAGCGCTGTGGCGTCGAGCTCCACGATCCTCTTCGGGTCGACCGCGGCTCGCTGTTCGAGTGTCGCTTTTGCCGGAGAACAAAGTCGCTCCGCACATGACACGACTACGGGTAACTCGACCTCGATCGTCGACCAGCCGTCGTCGTCCTCACACTCGATGTGGACGCTTCTCCCGATCAACTCTATTGATCGCGCACCAGCGACGAAGGGAAGCCCGAGGAGTTCTGCTAGCTGTGGTGGCACCTGGCCAGTGTCGGCATCGACGGAGTTACGTCCCGCAAGGATCAGATCAAACGGGCTGCAGGTCGCCATTGCCCGAGCCAGGGCGCGTGCGGTCGCCAGGGTGTCCGAGCCGGCGAGCGACGGGTCGCTGATCAGCACACCTCGATCCACGCCACTTGCGAGAGCATCGCGGAGACAGTCAGCTGAACGGGGCGGTCCCAGAGTAAACGCAGTGCTACGACCGGACATTCCACGGGCCAGTTCGACGGCTTTGGCGATAGCTCTGCGGCAGTAGGGGTTCGTCTCCAAGTCGACTCCGTCGCGCACGAGGCGCATGTCTGTTCCGAGCGACATTGTCTCAACCCGTGGCACTTGTTTGATCAGGATCGCCACATTAAGCTGAGTATCTGCGAATTCCACATTAAGACCTTCCCTGCATGGCTCTTCGAAGGTGGTCACGCTGGCCTCGCGACACCGACAGCCGCGCCAACCCCGTAGGCGATCGCAGCAGCGCTACCGGACAGAAGAACCTGGCGCAGGCTCGAACGCAGCCGCGAACGTCCTGTGAAACCGGCGAGGGCGATCCCGATAGCCACGGCGAGCAGCACCGAAACGGTGACCGTTGCGATTGTTGCTGGCGACCCCGACAGCACGAGCCAAGGAAATAGCGGCACGATGGCTCCGACCGCGAACGCCGCAAATGACGACGCAGCCGCGGCAATCGGGGATCCGAGAGAGTCAGGCGAGATCCCCAACTCCTCCCTTGCGTGGGTAGCGACAGCAAGATCGGTGTCTCTCATCAGCGCAGTGGCCACCACGTCGGATGTCTTTGCATCCAAGCCACGGTTACGGTACAGCTCCGCGAGCTCTGCATGCTCGTCTTCAGGGTTCTCCTCGATCGCGCTTCGCTCGGTAGCTATCTCCCGTTGGAATAGTTCGCGCTGGGCCTGCATCGAAACGTATTCGCCCAGAGCCATGGAGCATGAGCCGGCGGATAGCGCTGCTAGACCGGCGAGGCGAACCACTCCGGCCGAAGGGTGCGCTCCGGCCAGTCCGAAGATCAACGATGCGTTCGTTACCAGTCCGTCGCTGATGCCGAACACGGTCGCACGTGCTGCGCCTCCGGTGACATCTCGGTGACCCTCGTGGGCATGGTGCTCGGGGCGTCTATTCGCGCCGAGCGCTTGTCTTATGTTGGGCATTTGGTCCTTTCGATGTGGTGGATGTCAGGCGATTCAAGGGCGGCACGCGAACCGATCCGCACTGTGACGACGGCGCCACCGGCTGGATGGTCCGCAAGGGTGACTTGGCCGTCGTGAGCGACGACGATTAGTCGAACGAGAGTGAGGCCAAGGCCACATCTTTGGTGTTCAACGCGGTTCGTGCGGCCACCGCGCACGAACGGCTCGAAGGCATTCGCCAGCAGATCGGGTCCGAATCCAGGTCCGTGATCTCTCACTTGCAGTATTGCTCCCTCCTCGGCCGACCGAAGCGTGACGGTCACTGCCGACCCATGTGGGGCATGTCTGATTGCGTTGCCGACGAGGTTGTCGACGACCTCACGGATCCGATCGGCGTCGATGTCGACGTCAACCCCCGCGTCGGAATCGAACGCGATAGCTACGCCTGCCGCTTCCGCAGAGGCGCGTTCGTCCTCGAGAGCTGCAATGACTATCGGTTCGAGGCTCTGATGGCGTCGACGGACCAGGAGGGTCGCTTCTTGACCTAGGGCTATTAAAAGCAGCCCTTCCGTGATCCTTGTCAGTTGGTCTACCCGGCCTGCCAAGCGCCCCAACCCTTCGTCAACTTCGGCGCGCTGACGGGACGGCTCTGCTATCCGCTCCAACTCTGCTCTCATACCTGCCAGCGGTGTCCGCAGTTCATGGCTTGCTGCCGAGACGAAGCGTCTTTGATGCTCGGCTGAAGCGCGTGACCGCTCGAGAAGTCCATTGAGTGTGGCTGCCAGGGCAGCTAGCTCGTCGCGGGTGCGGGGAATCTGGAGATAGTCGTCCGGCGGTCCCTGGCACATCTGTTCAGCCTGCGCGCGTAGCTCATCGACGGGCCGGAGCGCTCGACGTGCGAGCACCCATGAGCCGATTGTGGCGAGCACTACCGCTATGGCCCCTCCGAGGAGGAGTGCGTAGCGTACCCGACGAAGCGAATCGTCGACTTGGTCGAGGGATCCTCCTACAACGACGACCTCGCCCGGTGTGGCCGTGACCGCCTCGGCTAGGAGCAGGTGGGGGCTGTGCCACTGAGGCAGACTCCTACGAAGCCATACTCCGGTTCCGACGGTATGCGCTACACGCGTTGGAGAGACTAGGTCGACGCGACCCGCTGCAACGGTCGTGTAGCGCAGCGACCCATCGACGACGACTTGTATGACAGCTTCATCGGCTGCGGGGATGACGCTTTTTCCGGGAGCGGTCAAGTCGAATGAGCGCTGCGCGAGAGCCATCTCGACTCGGCCGGCCCGACGCTGCAGAGCATGTGCGAGCGTCGCTCGTGTAGCCGATGCAAGGTATGCGTCGAATGCAAAGCCGGCACAGCCGCAAAGGACACAGGCGACGACCGCGACCGCTAAGGAGATCCGTAATCGCAGGGTCATCTAGTGGTCGTCCGCGACGAGTAGGCGCCAGCCAAGCCCGAAGACTGTCTCGATGGTCCCCGCCCCGCCGGCCGCTTCCAGCTTCTTGCGTAACTGCGAGAGGTGGTAGTCGATGCTGGTATCCGACATGATGCTATCTGGATTCGACATTGCGCCTCTGATCGTCCTGCGGGTGAGAACCAGACCGGGCATCGACAAGAACGCCCTGAGCATGTCTTTCTGGCGTGGCCCTAGATCGAGGTCGACCCCGCAGTATGTGACTCGGTCAGTCGCCTGGTCGAAGCGGATCCCTGACACTTGTAGTATCGCGTCGGGCCCCGTCGCTTCGGCTCTTTCGTTCGCTTTTATCCTCGCGGCGCTGCCGCGACGGAGCACTGCCCGTATCCGAGCGACCAACTCCGACAGCCCGAACGGTTTGACCAGATAGTCGTCTGCTCCCGTCGCAAGACCGCGGAGAATTGAGTCATGTGTCCCAAGCGCTGTCAGGATAAGCAATGCAACACCTGGTCGAGCGCTGCGCAACCAGGTGCACACCTCGTATCCATCGACACCGGGAAGCATCAGGTCGACGAGCGCCACGTCGAACTTCTCCGAGGCGAGGAGTCCCAATGCCGTCTCGCCGTCAAGGGCCACAGTCACATCGAAGAACTCGTCGACGAGACTCGCGCGGACGACTTCCGCTAGGTCTGTGTCGTCCTCGACGACGAGCACCCGAGCCAACCACCCACTGTCCGCGTCGGTTGACACCAGACTCGCCGTAGCGCTCACGACCGTCGGTCAGATCTGACTCGCGCCACGCATGTAGCTGTCGCCCTGCGAATCGAGTTTGGCTAACCCCGAAGCGACGCTCTCTTTCCCCGTAGTGATCTGCTGGAACGCTGCGTCGAGAGCGGCCTGGACTTCCTTGTAGCTGTCGCTCACAGGGCGCGGGACCGTGTACGGCGACGTCGCGGCCGAGATCGACGCGGCGAGCCCGGGATGGCTGGACAGGAAGCTAGAGGGGACGGCCACAACACCCGACCTTGTCTCGGGGGCATAGCCGGTCTGCTCCGCCCAATAGGCCTGCTGGGGAGGCTGGAACCACCACTGCACGAACGTCCATGCGGCACTATCCTGTGCTGCAGTGTGGCCTTTAGGTAGGACGAAGCCGAGCCCTTGGGCGAGGTTGGCGGCATGCCCGGTGGAGCCGGCCGGTTCTACGAAAGCACCAACCTTGAATTTTCCGCCGACCGCGTCGAGGACTTTCTGGTATCCAGCGGAGGTCCCATCGATCATCGCCATGTGCCCTGAAGCGAGATCTGCTCGGAGCGTCGTCCCGTGATCGAAGACGAGATCACCACTTTTGTACAACGAGCTGAAATACGAGAACGTTGTATTGCCTGCTGCATTGTTGAAGTTGACTGCCTGGCCCACAGAGTTCCCTCCGGCGAGCAGCGTGCCGCCATTGCTCATGAAAGCAGGGAGGATGTGTGCGGAGGAGTCCTTCCAGCCGAGGGGTATCACACCCGACGCCTTCACCTTGGCTGCGTCTGCTGCAAGCTGCGTCCAAGTCGCAGGGGGAGACGTGATCCCGGCGGCCTGAAACATCGTCTCGTTGTAGAACACTTCCGACAGCTTGAGGTCGGTCTGAAGGCGGTAGTGCTGCCCTCCGACAGTTCCATTGGCCCACACTGCCGGGACTACGTTTGCCTTGGTGAACGTCGAGCTTCCCTTTAGGTAGGGGTTCCACGGTACTAGTGCTTTTCCTGAGACCAGTGGACCGTCGTAGTGGCTGATTTCGGCTAGGACGGGAGCGTTACCCGCCGCTATTGCGGCGACGAGTTTCTTGGATGCCTTGGTGATGGTCAGTGACACCTGGACTGACGGGTGCGACGCATCGAACTGCTTGACTAGTGCCGCCATCGCGTTCCCGACGGGGCCGCCATTGTGTGACTCCCATAGCGAGAAACTTACCGGCGCAGCGGTAGTTGAAGGCGACGATGTGGGATTTGCGTTCGCGCTCTTCGCAGTAGAGCCACACGCAGCCACGAGGACTGCAGCTGCGCCGGCCGCCACTACCGTCTGCCATTGTGCCTGCACAGCGATTCTAGTCCTACATTTACTAGACCTCTCGCGGATTGAATGATTCTGAGTATCAAGCATTGTATTCCTCTCTATGCCGACGCCATGTGGCGTCAATAGGGTCGTAACAGCAATCACGTGCAGCTTGCGGACTCCAATACCGGAGTAGCTGACGGGAATCGGCCACCTAGTCCGCCTACTGGTTCACTCCGCCGTCTCGCCCTGCCACCCCCGCCACGATGTGGCGTTGGAGGAGTATGAACAGCACTACGATCGGCGCCAGGGCGATTATTACGGCGGAGGTCAGCTTCCGCCAATTTGCCTCGAAGGTCTGCATGTAGTGGCTCAACGCCACTTCAATCGGCTGGACCGAATGCGACGAGGTCATGATCAGTGGCCATTGGAACTGGTTCCATGACGAGATGAAGGTGAGCAGCACTACCGTAAGTACTGCGGGCTTTGCCAGTGGAATAGCAACCCGACAGATGTAGCGAAGGTGCCCCACGCCCTCGAGTCGAGCGGCCTCCCAGTATTCACGGGGCAGACTCTTGAAGAACTGGCGGAACAGAAACACGCCGAACGTGCTGGCGGCGAAGGGGAGTATCTGAATGAGATAGCCGTTGAGTAGATGCAGGTCGAGTGCCACAGCGTACTGAGGTATCAGAAGGGCTTGGCTAGGCAGCATCATCACGCCGATGATCATCAGGAAGAGAAACGAGGATCCGCGAAATCTTAATTCGGCCAGCGCGTATCCTGCCATGGCCGATGTCGCCACGACTAGTGCGACTGTTGCTCCGGCGATCAGGACTGTATTCAGGATGTAATGAAGCCAGTGCGTATGAGTCAGGACATATGCAAATGCTCCCAGGTGAAATGCCGGAGTGAAGCGTGGTGGGATAGAGAAGACACCACCGTGGGAGTTGAAAGCGGTGACCAGCACCCAATACAGCGGGAAGGCAAACAGGGCCGCGATTGCGATGATCCCTGCGTGACGGAGGAGACTGCGTATGGACATCTCTAACCCTTCCTACCGGTAGAACACGATGCGGTCTGAGATCCATTTCTGGATAAGTGTCAGGAGAAGGATGATGCCGAAGAGAACGAGGCTCATTGCTGCAGCCAGACTGAAATGCTCGTAGATGAAGGCCGTCTGATAGACGAGCACGGCGTCGGTGGTTGTAGCGAAGGCCGGTCCGCCGGCCCCGCCGTGGGGTCCGCCGGTCATCGTATAGATCTGTGAGAAGGCTTGCCAGGTGCTCACCGTGCTGAGCACGACCACAAAGAACGTGGTGGGCGAGATCAGAGGCCAGATGATCCTACGGAAGATCCGAGGCCGCTTGGCCCCTTCGAGGCCTGCGACTTCGATCAACTCGCGAGGGACTCGCGAGAGACCTGCGAGGAAGATGATCACATACAGCCCGAGTGAATGCCACAGTGAGTCGATCATCACTGCCGGCAGTGCCCAGTGAACACTTTCGAGCCATCCGAGGGCCGGAAGACGGACGCTCGTGAGAAGATAGTTAGCGAGGCCGAAATGCGGGTTGAAGATCCACACCCAGATTATCGAGGTGGCAACGATCGGGGTGACGTGTGGCAAGAAGACCGCTGCGCGCCATACGCCCCCCTTACGGATGCCGACACCCTCTCGGAGCAGCAGTGCAATTCCCAGGGCAAGCAGTGTGGTTGCCGGGATCATGACAACCGTGTAGTAGGCCGAGGTGAGAAGCGAATGCCAAAACAAAGGCTGGTGGATGAGGATTCTGAAGTTTCCGAGACCGACGTACTTTGTGGCGCTCGAGAGAATGCTCCAGTGGAAGAAGGCTATGTAGATTAGGAAGCCGGCCGGGATGTAGAAGAAGGCGACGAAGACCGCTATTGCGGGAAACATGAGACCGTAGGCGACGAGACGGTTCTTCAGGCTGCTTAGACGTCGGAAGCCGGGGTTCGCCCGACGCTTACCGGCCGGCGCGGGGATGGCGGTGAGTAGTTCGGAGTCCGAGACTTGGGAGAGGGTGACGCTCATTGACAGATCACCCGACGACTATTCCATCCGCAGCGAAATTAATCGCCGGGTTCGGAAACGTCAGACGTCCGGGATCCGAAAGTCCGGTTGAACTGCCAGTTCTTGGTACGGGAGTCGACGTCGAGATCCGTCGACCAGTCCCCAGGTCGAATAGGTGGAGGGACTCCGGAAGCGCTCCAAGTACCAGCTGGGCTCCCGCCTTGTGTCGCGAGTCGGGCGTAAGCCGAGATACGAGTCGTTCACCGCCTCCTGAAGAGCCGAGTTTCGCGTGCAGATGTACGTGGCTGCCGAGGTGTTCTTGGAGCTCCACCTGGCACACGAACTGTGCGCAACCTTGTTCAACTTCCGTGGTTAGGTCCTCCGGGCGGACCCCGAGCATCATCCCGCCAGGGGGAAATTCGTCAATAGCTTCGAGAAATCCCTGCGGAAGCTGAATTCCATCGCCGCGCTCGACCGAGTCCCCGGCGTCGGGGCCTGACAGCGGCCACAGGTTCATGCCGGGAGAGCCGATAAATCGGGCGACGAACGTGTCGGAGGGCGCGGAGTAGACCACAGACGGTTCGTCTACCTGGCGTACGTGGCCACCTTCCATGACAACGACCCGATCTGCGAGGGTCAGCGCTTCGTTCTGGTCATGTGTCACATAGATCGTGGTGATGCCGAGTCGCGCGTGCAAGCGGGCCAGTTCCAGTCGTGTTTGCTCCCGCAAGTTTGAATCGAGGTTCGACAACGGTTCGTCCATCAAGAAGACGACGGGGTCGCGTACCAAAGCCCGGCCGAGCGCCACTCGCTGACGCTGACCACCAGATAACTGGCGTGGCCTGCGTCCAAGAAGATCGTCGAGGTCAAGAATGCCCGCGACTTCGTCGACCCGCCTTCTGGCCTCGACTCGCCCGATACCCCGGGAGCGCATCCCAAACGAGAGATTGTCAAAGACGGTCATGTGCGGATAGAGCGCGTAGTTCTGGAACACCATCCCCACATTGCGTTGATCGCCCGGGACATCGTTCATCAGACGACCGTCGAATAGCAGCTCGCCCGACGTGAGCTTCTCCAGGCCTGCGATCATTCTGAGAGTCGTCGTCTTGCCACAGCCAGACGGGCCAAGTAGAACGACGAATTCGCCATCCTCGATCTCGAGATGAATGTCGTCGACTACAGGAGTGCCGTCCTTCTCATAGACTTTGCTCGCACCCTTTAGCTGAATTTTCGCCAACGCCTCGACTCCCAGTGCGTGTCGTCGCTCATCACGACGCAAGCTACAAGGTCAAGGTTTCGTCGCAATGGCCGCAGGTCGACCGCAAGGCAAACAAGTGGTGAACAATTCATGAGGAACGGGTGAAGCGATGCCCAACCGCCGGACATATCCGGACATTTCAGCTCAGTAGTGCGCACCTAGATCGGCTCTTGTCGCCTGTTTCCTTCTTCGCCGCCATAGAAGGACTAACGATCTGCTGATCGGTCATTAAGTCCCGCCTTCGGGCATCCCGCCAAGCGGGAGACCGGTAGCGCTGTTACAGCGGCGACCGACTCGCTCGCCGAACTCCCGGCGAGGGATGCGGGCGCCGTGCTTGGATCAGATGCCGGGTCGAGTACGCGACGAAAGGTTCGCCCCGGCGAAGGTCCGAGTCGAGTTCGAGCAGCGTCCGGCGGTATTTCTCGACGGTGAACTCCGGCACCCACCACACGCACTTACGCAGGATCCACACGACCGCACCGACATCGTGGAACTCCATGCGGCACCGCGCCCTGCGAAGGTCAGTCACGACCAGACCAGCCTCCCGCGCTGCTGCGCACTCCCCGACCGGGTCGCGTCTCTCACGCTCACTTATCAGTGGACCCACGAATCTCTCTATCAGCTCAAACGCCGAGGCCGGCCCCACATGCTGCGCGAAATATGTTCCACCCGGTTTCAGGACACGACAGATCTCAGCCCAGTCGGGGCGAACAGGATGCCTGGACGTCACCAACTCAAACGACCCGTCCGCGAACGGCAGCAGACCGCCCCCCACGGCCTCGACGACATGCACACCCCGAGAGGCGAGCGGCTCCCCGGCCCCCAGTATCAACATCCAAAGCCGAAATGACCCGCCACGTCCCCCGACGCAGCCTCGGACACCAAGTCATCAAACGCACGCACCACAACATCACCCCATCCCCCCAACCCTCCCGCGAACTCAAAACGACGGAACGCCCCTTCAGCCACATTCGGTGACAAAACCACCGTGGCGACCGCCACCATTCACGCCGCAGCGCCCCATGCCCGTAGAAAGCAGCGACTGGGGTTGCGGGCTCGAAATGACTGAGCCAAACTTCAGAAGTGACGTCGAGCACGCCAGCACGCGATCCGCGCTGGCACCACGACTCGCCTGAGGAGATCCCGGGCCTGTTCGGTCTCGAACGCGCTCGACTGGTCGACTTGCTGGGCAGCCTGACCAGCGGCGACTGGGCACGCCCGACGCCGTGTCCCGGTTGGAGCATCCTCGACCTATGCTGCCATCTCCTCGGCGACGACCTCGGCTGGCTCGCCCGCCACCGCGACCAACACCAGCCCACTGTGAACGCCCCCACGACCGACGACGCCAGCTTCGCGCGCTGGCTCGACGACCTCCAAGACAAATGGGTGCAAGCCGCCCGGCGACTCAGCCCCAGGCTCGTCACCGACCTTCTCGCCTGGAGCGGCCCGCAGATCGTCGCCGGTCTCGCCAACCAAGACCCCACCGCTCTAAAAGGTTCCGTGTCGTGGGCGGGACCCGGGCCAGTTCCGGTCTGGCTCGACCAGCTCCGGGAGGTCTCAGAGCAGTGGATACACCGCCAACAACTCCTCCAAGCGCTCGGACAGGACAGCGACCTGCGACCCGATCTCGCCGTCCCCGTCCTCGAGGGAATGCGCTGGGCGTACCCCTACCGCCTCGCCGGGGTCCCCGCCGCCCCAGGCGACACCGCCACCATTCGCCTCACCGGCCCGCCATCCTTCGAATGGCACCTCGTCGCTGGCACCGACGGATGGCGATACCGGCCCCGGCCCGGCACCCAAATACGCGCGACAATGAACCTCGCCACAGAACAGGCCTGGCGGCTACTAACCAACAACCTTCCCGTCGGCGAACAACACCAACTACACCTCACGGGCGACGACACCGTCGTCGACGTGCTCCGCAAGACACGAGCAATCATCGGAACACCCAACTGGCCGCCTCGCCAGGTCAACTCCCAGGAACGCATTGAACGCCCGACAGGATTGTAAAAACGCTCACTCATGGCACCAGCCGCCTAGAACTCCGACGCTAGATAGGCGGAGGTACCAGACCTGAAAGATGACCCCAGTTGGGTTGGCTTCCGGCAGGCGTGATCCTTCTGGGACACCCTTTCGAGGCATGCCTCGAAAGAGGCGAGAACACGTTTTCACTGGGGGTCACCGGCGCGCTTCAACTCCTCTAGTCGAAAGGCGCATACGCGAGGTTGCAGCCTCCCCAAGCGGGTCCCGACGCAGCTAGGCCGAGTACGAACTGCGGTGTTCAAAGTCCTCAAGGCCCGCAAGCTGATCTTCGTCAAACCCACCAAGGACATACCCAGCCTCGGCGCCTGGCTCGACCACCGCAACCGGACCCGGTCGGCAAGCAGTTCCCCTCACGGTCGGAGTTGATGTCGAGCCCGGAGTGTAGAGGAACAGGGCTCCGCCCCATCGCACCAGATCTGGCGATGCGGCAGCTGCCAGACAGTGATCCCCGTGCACGCCGGCGACCTGACCCCGGGCACGCTCCGGCCCATAGAACGCGACCT
>JAJZDJ010000255.1 GCA_021828685.1 Actinomycetes bacterium
GGACCCACGCGACAGCGTCGACGACATTCGACTTGCCGCTTCCGTTCGGACCGACCACAACCGTCACCCCGGGTTCGAACTCGAGGGTGGTGGTGTCCGCAAAAGACTTGAAGCCTTTGATGGTGAGGGACTTGAGGAACACGGCCCGACGAAACTACCGGGTTTGACTGCTCATCGCTGGCAGCTCGCGCAGAAGTAGTTGCTCCGACCGTTGGCCTTGACGCGTACGACGAGATCGCCGCACGTCATACACGCCAGCCCCTCTCTCGCGTAGACCCTGTGAAGCTCTTGATAACTGCCGGGCGCTCCGTAGAGGTCCTTGTACTGGCGGTCTGCGAGCGTGGAGCCGCGCCGTCTTACCGCTTCAGCGAGCACGGATCGCATAGCGTCGTGCAGGGCGGTGATCTCGTCGGAGGTCAACTCTGCCGACGGCCTGTCAGGGCGAAGGCGGCCGGCGTGGAGTATCTCGTCGGCGTACATATTGCCGATGCCAGCAATGACGGACTGGTCCATCAGCGTCACTTTCAATTTCGTGGATCGGGGCGACAGCAACTTCGCGAACTGGTCCTCGTCGAGCTCGAAGGGGTCAGGGCCGAGATGCGCAAGCGAGGGAACGCCTGCGCTAGAAACGAACATCTGCCCGAACGTGCGCGGGTCTACGAAGTGCAACTCCGGGCGCCCCGCGAATTCGAGTCGCACGTGGGTGTGCTTCTCGGCGCCGGCGCCTGACGCTATGAGCCTCAGCCGGCCGCTCATGCCCATGTGGGCGACGAGGATCTCACCGTTGTCGAGGTCGACCAGCAGGTACTTACCTGCACGGCGGACCCCGCGCACGCTGCGCTTTGCTACCCGACCGACGAACTCGTCCGGGTCGGGATGGCGTCGGAACGAGCGGGCACCTCCCAGATGCACGTCGTTGATCGTTGCGCCCAGAAACTCGCGGGCGAGGTCTCTGCGCAGAGTCTCGATCTCCGCGAGCTCCGGCATCAGGGCGAATCCGGGCGGAAAGAGCCGTTCATGTCCCGTCGCCAGCGTCCAGCAGTGCCTGCCAAGCCTGGCGCGCCGCTTCTTGTTCGGCGTGCTTCTTGGATCGGCCCCGGCCGGATCCGTAGGGTCGACCTTGGATGTGCACGGTGGCGTCGAACTCCTTGGCGTGGTCGGGACCTTGCTCTGAGAGGACGTAGCGGGGAAGCGAATCGTATTTCCTGGCGCAGAGCTCCTGAAGCCTCGTCTTGAAATCGCCCCGGCCTGGTCCTTCCACCGCGGCTGTTATCCGCTCCGCTAGAAGGCCCATTACGAGCGTCTCGGCGCCGAGCCATCCCTGCTCCACGTAGGCGGCCCCTATCAGGGCCTCCGCTGCGTCGGCGAGGATCGAAGGCTTGAGCCGACCTCCCGTGAGCTCCTCGCCTTTGCCGAGCAGCAACGCCGGTCCGACACCGACCTCGGCTGCCACCTCGCAGAGCGACGCCGAGCTGACCACTGCCGCCCTCGCCTTGGTCAGCTCACCTTCCGGTATCGCTTCGTACGTGCGGAAAAGGTGAGCGGTGACGACGAGGCCGAGGACCGAGTCGCCTAGAAACTCGAGCCGTTCGTTCGATTCGTTCCCTGGGTGCTCTGCGCACCACGACCTGTGTCGCAGCGCCTCGTCGAAAGCCGAGCCCGGCTCTGCGGTCCAGCCGAGGCGCGCCCGTAGCACAGCCCGAGGATCGGTTCTGCCTTCGAGCTGCTGCTCACGGACGTGCGCGATGATCAAACCGGCCGGTTAGGCGGAAGCCTGCAGCTTCGCCATGACGTAATCGACGGCGTCGCGGACAGTCTTCAGGTCCTCCAGGTCCTCGTCGTCGATGCGAAACCCGACAGCACGATCGGAGAACTCCTCCTCGAGCGCCTCGACGAGCTCGATCAGCGCCAGCGAATCAGCCCCGAGGTCGTCACCGAAGGACGCCCCTTCGGAGATGGAGTCGGAGCTGACCTCCAAAATGTCCCCAAGGCAGCCTCGAACAACTGCGAGCACTTCGGGGCGCCCCATCGGGCTACCGGCGACATTAGTCTCAGCAGGCATCTGTCTCCTTCCTCCAATCGATCATCGTAGCTAGGCGGGAGCGCAACCACGCTCGGCTCAGCCGACAGGCGCTACAGCTGCGGCCAGTTGGGATACGAGGCCGTCGGCGACTGCCCGGTCGGCGACTCCAATGGCGTTGACGATAGCCCTTGCCGAGGACGATCCGTGGCTGATTACACAGACGCCGTCCACGCCAAGCAGGACGGCTCCACCGTAGGTTTCGGGATCCAGCTCTGCGGCGATAGGCAAAAGGGTAGCCAGGATGGCATCCGACGCGCTTTTGTCGACTCCCGGAGACCGCAGGGCGTTGACGACGGCGCCCATCGCGAACTTCATGGAGCCCTCGAGCGTCTTGAGCACGACGTTGCCGGTGAAGCCGTCCGTGACCACTACGTCAGCTGCGTCCGACATGACGTCGCGACCTTCGACGTTACCGATGAAGTCGACTCCCGGGCCCGCCGCCCCGTCGTGGAGGAGTGCGAAGGCCTCCTTGGCGAGGGAGTTCCCTTTGCCCGGCTCCTCCCCGATCGACAGCAACCCGACCCTCGGACGCTCGACTCCGAGGCGGACACGGGAGAAGACGGCTCCCATCTGTGCAAACTGCACGAGCCATGCTGCGGAGCATTCTGCGTTCGCCCCCGAATCGGCGAGGACCGTCGGTGTGGAGCCGGGGACGGGGATCACGGTGGCTATCGCGGGGCGAGCGACTCCTTTGATCCGACCGAACCGGAAAAGCGCCGCCGCCATGGCAGCCCCGGTGTTTCCGGCACTCACCATCGCGCTTGCGTGGCCGTCGCGTACGGCTTCGGCAGATCGAATGAGCGAGGAGTCCTTCTTGAGGCGCACCGCCCTGCCCGGATCCTCGTGCATCTCGATGACCTCGAGCGCCGACATCACCGGAACGTCGCCGGTGTCTCCCATCCTGTCCGGGTCTCCAACCAGAATTACGTCGTGTCCCGCCTTCAACGCGTCTCGAGCTCCGGCGACGATCGCATCGGGTGCACGGTCGCCACCCATGCCGTCGACGGCTACAGGTAAGGCCATGACGTGGCGGCCCTCAGCCGACTTCTACAGCCTGGCGACCCTTGTACCAACCGCATGTAGGGCACACCACGTGCGGAAGCTTTGCGTTGCGACACTGCGGGCAGATGCTCCGCGCCGGCACCGACAATGTCCAAGAGCTCGCCCGGCGGCTCCGGCTCTTGGCCTTGGAGGTCTTCTTCTTGGGGACAGCCATAATCAGATCCTTGCAGGACGGGCCGGACGAGACCAGCTTTCGGTTGGACGATACAATCTAGCCGGGCGGCAAGCACCTACAGGGTGCGTCGTTGCGATTCGCGCCGCAAGTCGGGCACAACCCGGCGCAATCGTCCCTGCATAGGGGGGCGACGGGCAGCTCCAGGAGAAGCGCATCACGCACGAGGGGTCCCAGGTCGAGCATCTCCGACTCGAGAGGGTAAGTCTCCTCGTCGTCGTCGGGCTTCTCGTGGCGCCGCCGAGGCCGGAAGAGCTCCCTGACCTCGCAGGTTATGACCCCTCGAACGCTGGAAAGGCAACGTCGGCACTCTCCCTCCCATACCGAGCTGACCGAGCCTTCGACTTCGATGCCACCGTCGAGCGCCGACAGCACCACGTCCGCGCTGACATCGCTTCCCGCTGCCACCCTGCTTTCGGCGACCTCCAGCTCGCCGACGCGCCCGACCCTCACCTCACGCCTTGAACTTCCGGGA
>JAJZDJ010000037.1 GCA_021828685.1 Actinomycetes bacterium
GTCAAGTGCTGGAACCGGGGAGCACGCTCGAGGCTGCATGGGGGATCCAGGTCGGCTAGACCAGCCCGACCCCACCAGCCAGCCCTACCCCACCAGCCAGCCCGACCCCACCAGCCAGCCCCAGCTCGGCCTCACCGGCTCAGTGCTCGAACTGCTGCTCCTCGGTGGATCCCACCAACGCCAGAGTCGAGGCGCTCCCGCCGCTTAGCGTCGAGGCGACATCGTCGAAGTACCCGGCACCGACCTCGCGCTGGTGGCGCGTGGCGCTGTAGCCGTCGGGCTCGAGCGAGAACTCCCTTTGCTGGAGTTCGACGTATGCGCTCATCCCGCGCTCGGCGTAGCCGTGTGCGAGGTCGAAGGTGGCTGCGTTGAGGGCGTGCCATCCGGCGAGCGTGATAAACTGGAAGCTGTATCCCATCGCACCCAACTCCTTCTGGAACCTCGCGATGGTCTCGTCGTCGAGGGCCTTTTTCCAGTTGAAAGACGGTGAGCAGTTGTAGGCGAGCATCTGGTCGGGGAAGCGGGCTTTGATTGCCTCGGCGTAGGCACGCGCCTCGTCTAGGTCGGGGGTGGACGTCTCGCACCAGAGCAGATCCGAGTACGGTGCGTAGGCCAGTCCGCGTGCGATTGCTATGTCCATTCCAGGGCGGACGTAGAAGAACCCCTCCGGACTGCGTTCGCCTGTCGTGAACTCTTTGTCAAGCGGATCGACATCGCTCGTGAGAAGGTTCGCACCGAGGGAGTCCGTACGGGCAACCACGAGGCTCGGGACCCCGCAGACGTCGGCAGCCAACCGGGCGGCGTTGAGGGTGCGGATGTGCTGCGATGTGGGGACGAGAACCTTGCCGCCCATGTGACCGCATTTCTTCTCCGATGACAGTTGGTCCTCGAAGTGGACGCCTGCCGCGCCGGCCTCGATCATCGCCTTCATCAGCTCGAACGCGTTGAGCGCGCCCCCGAATCCGGCCTCCGCGTCGGCGACGATCGGCACGAGCCATTCACGGGCTTCGCCGGTCCTGCCGCTCGCCGCAAGCTCCGACCACTCGATCTGATCGGCTCGCCGCAGAGCGTTGTTGATCCTCCGGATGACGGCGGGGACGCTGTTCGCCGCGTAGAGGCTCTGGTCGGGGTACACCTGCTCCGAGAGGTTTGCGTCTGCGGCGACCTGCCATCCCGAAAGGTAGATCGCCTTGAGCCCTGCCTTCACCATCTCGACTGCCTGACCGCCGGTCAGTGCCCCGAGAGCGTTGATGTAGTCGCTCTCGTGGAGGGATGTCCACAGGATCTCCGCACCCCTTCGGGCGAGGGTGTAGTCCACTTGGACGGATCCTCGTAGGCGGACCACGTCCGAAGCGCTGTATGTGCGTTTCACGCCGGCCCAGCGCTTGTCGGTGCTCCATTGCCTGTCGAGTTCTGCGACGGCGCTTTCGTATGTGCTCGCCATGTCGGGGTTCCTTTCGGTGTTGAGGGGAGGGCTCGAGGTGAGCGATGAGGTTGTAAGAAGTAGGGCTACGGAAGAAGTTGGTATGCGGGAATCGTGAGGAAGGGCGGGAAGTCCTCCGAGAGCGAGACCTCCTCGAAGACCTGCCTGGCTTGGGCCAGCACTTCCGCGGGGTACCCACTGTCGGCTTCGATCTCTCTGACTGTCTCGTCGAGAAGTGAACGGACCAGCTGAGCAGTCACTTGCTCTGCTTCTGGGCCTGCGAGAGTGACGCAGTGATGCACCCACTGCCAAACCTGCGCGCGGCTGATCTCGGCGGTGGCGGCGTCTTCCATCAGGTCGTGGATGGCGGCGGCACCGGTGCCTGACAGCCAGGACGCCAGGTAGCGAACTCCGACGTCGAGGTTGGTGCGAAGGCCGGCCATTGTGATCCCGTCGGGCGGTCGTCGTACGTCGAGGAGGCGACCCGGCCCGACAGCTACTTCAGGTCGTTGACGGTCCAGCTGGTTCGGTCGCTCGCCGAGGACGGCGTCGAACTCCGCCTGCGCTGTGGCGACGAGGTCGGGATGGGCGACCCATGTCCCGTCGAAGCCGTCGCCGGCCTCCCGGCGCTTGTCGTCCGTGACCTTGACCAGGGCGGCCTCGCTAACCTGAGGCTTGCGCCGGTTGGGGATGAAGGCCGACATGCCGCCGATAGCGTGGGCTCCGCGACGGTGGCAGGTCTTCACCAGAAGCTCGGTATATCCCCTCATGAACTCCGTGGTCATCGTCACCAAGGACCTGTCCGGAAGTACGAAGTCCGGGTCGGCGTGGAAGCGCTTGGCGATGCTGAAGATGTAGTCCCAACGGCCGGCGTTCAATCCGCAGATGTGCGGACGCAGCTCGTAAAGAATCTCGTCCATCTCGAAAGCGGCGGTGATCGTCTCGATGAGCACCGTCGCGCGGATCGAGCCTATGTCCAAGCCGAGGGCGTCCTCGCTGTAGGACATGACGTCGTTCCAAAGTCGTGCCTCGAGGTGACTTTCTAGTTTCGGCAGGTACAAGTACGGCCCGAAACCTCTGGAGAGGCTTTCCCGGCCGTTGTGGAACAGGTAGAGGCCGAAGTCGAACAGGCTCGCCGACACGGCGGAGCCGTCCACACGGAAATGCTTCTCGTCGAGGTGCCATCCTCTCGGGCGGACCATGAGGGTCGCCAGTTCAGCTTCGGGGCGCAGCCGGTAGACCCGATCGGGGGTCGTAACTTCCAAGGTTCGCCTGACAGCATCCATCAGGTTCACCTGGCCGCGCACGACGTTCGCCCACGTCGGCGACGTCGCGTCCTCCAGGTCAGCCATGAAAACTTTGGCGCCGGAGTTGAGAGCGTTGATCATCATCTTCGCCTCGACCGGGCCGGTGATCTCTACTCTGCGGTCCTGAAGGGGCTTGGGTGCCTCGGGCACTTGCCATCCGCAGCCTCGGACGTCCTCAGTCTCGGTCAGGAAGCCCGGTCTCTCACCAGCGTCGAAGCGGGCTTGGCGCTCGACGCGCGCTGCGAGAATCGCCGCCCGCCGTGAAGCGAACTTTCGTTGGAGGTCGGCTACGAAAGCGGCAGCTGCGGGAGTCAGGACGGCATCGGCGTCTGGGTGCGCCTCGATGGAGATATCGGGGTCCGGCCTTGTCTCTGTTGATGAAGCGTTCGCTGCAGTCGGCATGGATTCCATCTTGACGGAAGTTTTTCGAATCATGCACCCCAAAGATTTCAAAGGTTGCCTTTTTTTAGAAAAAAGTGTAAATTTCTCAACTGTGTCAACCTTTCTCCACGATCCCCTCGTGTTTGGTCAACGGCTGCGCTTTTTCCGTCGAAGGGCCGGGCTGACCCTGGAGAAATTGGGGACGATGACCGGACGACCGGCGTCGTATCTGTCCCAGCTCGAGAACGGACATCGCGAGCCGCGCCTTTCGACAGTCAGTCAGCTCGCCAACGCCATCGGTTGCACCCCGGCGGACCTGCTCGCCCCGAAGGCGCCGAGTCGCCGGGCAGAGCTGGAGGTCACGGTGACCAACATCCAGAACGACCACCTCTACGCCGCCCTTCGCCTTCCCTACCTGCGTCCAGGGGCGAAACTCGACGACGTGGCGATGGAGCACATCGTTGCGCTTTACCAGAGAGTCCGCGAGCTGTCGAACGTCGAGGGCGGGCGCGCCTCGAACGGCTCCGGCTTCCAGGCGCCCGGCGGAGCGCGAGCAGCAAACGCTGCGATGCGCGACGAGATGCGCAAACGCGACAACTACTTCGAGGAGGTGGAGGCTGCGGCCACCCGGGCGCTCGACGCTGTCGGCTACAGCGGGTCGGGGGCGGTTTCTGAGCGCAACCTCACCGACGTTGCGACCTTCCTCGGCTTCAACGTCGCTCGTGTGCAGGACCTGCCTCCCTCCACCCGCTCCATCACAGATGTGCGCAACCGCGTCGTCTACGTGCCCCAGCGCAACGCGACGGGCGGGCAGAGATCGACGCGTTCTGTTGTCGCGCAGACGCTGGGGCATTTCGCGCTCGGCCACGGGGAGGCCGCCGACTTCGACGGCTACGTCCGCCAACGCGTCGAGGCGAACTATTTCGCCGGGGCCCTTCTCGCACCCGAACGCGCCGCGGTCCGCTTCATCGGTGAAGCACGCGCACGCCAGGACATTTCGGTCGAGGACCTCGCCGAGACGTTCTACATCTCCTACGAGATGGCTGCGCACCGCCTGACCAACTTGATCACCCACCACTTCGACATTCCCATCCATTTTCAGCGCTCCGACCCCGAGGGACTCCTGTGGAAGGCCTACGAGAACGACGGCGTCCTGCTCCCCGCCGACGAAGACGGGACTATCGAGGGTCAGCGGCTCTGCCGGTGGTGGAGCTCACGCCAGGCTTACGAGTCGCCCGACTCCTACGAGATGCACTACCAGAGGACCGACACCGCCGGTGGGACCTTCTGGTGCGCAACCCACATCGACTTGGACCGCGACCGCGGCGACGCGATCACGGTCGGCACGCTCGACTCCATGTCCGTGTGGTTCCGAGGTTCTGACACGACCCGCCGGGAAGTGTCGAGGTGCCCCGACCCGACCTGCTGCCGTCAGCCGCCGACGGAAGTCCTTCGCCGCTGGCAGGGCGCCGCGTGGCCATCTGCTCGCGACCACAGCCACTTCGTGTCAGGGCTTCCGACAGATACGGTCGTGTTCAGTCCGCACCCCGGAGTCGAACTGACCGACGTGTATTCGTTTCTGGATCGCCACGCAGGCAAGATGTGAGTGAGGTAACCACCGGGCGGGGCCGCGTTCATGGCGCCGGTGATAGCCCCGTCAGCCAGTGATAAGCGTAGGGGGACACCACGAATCCGTCGCCGGCGTAGTCGGACGGAGCACCCGAGATCTCCTCGACGACACGGTCCGACGGCTCCCCGAGCTCGCCCCAGGCGACCCAGGCGTCGCGCTCGGAGAAGTTGTACACCTGCACTACGTCGCCGGCAGCGTGACGGCGGCCGACGACGAGAATCGCAGGGTCCGATCCCGCTGACACTGCGCTCTCCACCGCTCCATGAAGGCCGGGGAGCCGCTTGCGCGCTGCGAGGATCGATCGAAGGCCGGAATAGACCGACTCCTCGATCGTGCCTGCCTGGTTTCGCAGTTCAGCGCGATCCCATGGCATCGACGGTCGATGCATCCACCGGTTGTCGCCGGCGCGTCCTTCCACGCCCAGGTAGCTGTAGTCGTTTCGAAGGCCGAGCTCGTCGCCCATGTAGATGATCGGTAGGCCGCCGAAGCCGATCACGAACGCGTAGGCGCACAGCAGACGGCTGACGGCGAGCCTTAGATCGGCGGTCCAGATCTCGGTGCTCTGGCCGGGCTGGGCGTCGAGCGCCGACTCGATCCCGGCCAAGCTGGCCGCGCTGCCACTTGTGCGTCGATCGCCGGTGCCTGGGTTGGACTGGAAGTTGGAGCCGGTCGCGAAGCTGTCGGGGAAGGCCCCGCTGTAGAAATCGGCTAGAAACGAGCGGTGCGCAGGTCCACTCAACCCGAGTGACGAAGCGTCGCGATCGTCGATTGCCCAGCCGATGTCGTCGTGGCAGCGAAGGTAGGTCGCCCACGCAGTCGTAATCGCCTTCGGTCGCATGGACGACAATGCCTTCTCTGCGAGGCGGCCGTCGCGCGTCGCAAGCGTTGACCATGCTTGGACCATCAAGGAGTTGTGGTACGCGAGGTCGGAGACCTTTCCTGCCCGGTCCCCGCGACCGAGGTAGTCAGTGACAATTTCGGGTGCGACGATCGCCTCAGCTTTGAAGATGGTGGCTGGTGCAACTATCCGGGTCATCGCCCTGAGCGCCTGGGTTATTGCGTGCACCTCCGGCTGGTTCTGGCAGTCGGTCCCGATGCGTTTCCAGATGAACGCAATAGCGTCGAGGCGCAGGCAGTCGACCCCGCGGTTTGCGAGGGAGAGGACTATGGATGCGAACTCCATGAACACGTCGGGGTTCGACCAGTCGAGGTCCCACTGCCACGAGTTGAATGTCGTCCAAATCCAGCCATCTGCCTCGCTGTCGAAGGTGAAGTTGCCCGGGGCGGAAGCCGGGAACACCTCCGGAAGTGACCGCTCGTAGCGGTCCGGCATCTCCCGGTTGTCGAATATGTGGAAGTAACGCCGGTAACGCTCGGCGCCTTCGCGCGCTGCGGCCGCCCAGCGGTGCTCCCGTGCGACGTGGTTGAGGACCAGGTCGAGGGTAAGGCTGATTCCCGCCGCGTGAAGTGCTCCTGCAAGGTTCTCCAGATCGGCCATGGTCCCGAGGTCGGGTCTGACCTGGTCGTAGTCTGCGACGGCGTATCCCCCGTCGTTCGGAGCGGGCCTAGGCAGCAGTAGGGGCATCAGGTGCAGGTAGGTGACGCCAAGCTCGTTCAGGTAACCGATGCGCTCGGATATCCCGGCGAGCGTCCCGGCGAAAAGCTCGGTGTAAGCCGCGTAGCCGACCTCGCTCTCACGCTGGAACCAGTCGGGTCTGAGCAACCGCTGCGTATCGCGGTGGCGCAGTTCCGGTCGGCGCGCCTTGAGCGCATCGGCCATCAGAGCTTCGACGCGCTCGACGAGCCCCGTGTCTCCATAGACCGCAAGCAGCGCGTCCCGAAGGTCCGGGAGCCAACGTTGACGTCGTTCTTCTAGCCACGATGACACGAACAGGCGAACCTCCCACCCGGCACGATAGCGTTTACACACGCTCGGGAGGGAAGTGAAGTCGTTGGCCATCACAATCCGTGACATAGCTCGCGAGGCGGGAGTCTCTACGGCCACGGCGTCGAGAGCTCTGCGCCGCCTGCACAACGTGGACCCTGCGACGATCGCGAGAGTTCAGGCGGTGGCGGAGCGCTACGACTACGTCGTGTCAGCGGCCGCTTCCCGCTTGGCGGGTGGACGGACGGGCAGCGTAGCTGCGATCACCCCGTACATCTCGCGCTGGTACTTCTCCGGCGTTCTGAGCGGCGTCGAGAGGGTGCTTCAACAGGCCGAAACGGATCTGCTCCTCCTCGCCGCCGGCGACCCTGACCGCGTGTCGAGGATCCCTCCGATTCGCCATCTTGCGAGGAGGGTGGACGGTTTTCTCGTGCTCTCACTGGACCCCGACAGCTCGGCTCTCGGCGGATTGCTCGAGTCGGAGGCGCCGACCGTCCTCGTCGGCACCAAGTGGCCCGGCGTGCCGAGCGTCAGGATCGACGACGAGAGTGCCGCCCGGCTCGCCACGCAGCACCTCCTCAACCTTGGCCACCGCCGTGTCGGAATGATCGCAGGGCGCCCGGGCCGGAGTCCCTTCCTTGCTGAACGGGCGCGTAAGAGAGGCTTCGAGGCGGCTGTCGCCGGAAGCTTGGCGGGAGTCGGGCCGCCGGAGGTGGCTTACGGGGACTTCACGGTGGACGGCGGTGAGACTGCCATGAACGCCCTGCTTGCCCAGCCGGATCCCCCGACGGCGGTGTTCGTGATGTCCGACGAGATGGCCTTCGGGGCGATGCGGGCCCTGCGGATGCACGGCCTCGTCGTCGGAAGCGACGTTTCACTTGTCGGCTTTGACGGCCACGAGCTCGCGCCGATGCTCGAGCTCACGACGGTCGTCCAGCCTGTCGCTGACATCGGTGCCACGGCGGCCCGGATGCTTCTCGGTCGGATCACCGACCCGGGCGGAGCGGAGTCCCCGGAGATAGAGCTTCAAACCCAACTCGTGGTGCGGGCATCGTCGCGTCCACCACGGGATTAACGCTGATCAGAACTTATTTATGAGAACATTTTTAAGGAGAATTTGCTTTTTCGTTAATCAAGATGTAATGATAACGGTTGCATCCATCACGAGGGAGGGACAGATGGCCCACAAGAAAAGGGCAATGGCAGTAACCGCTTCTGTGTCTGCAATGGCGCTCGCGTTGTCAGCGTGCGGTTCGAGCAGCAAGAGCGCATCCAGTTCGGCAACCACCGCAGCGTCGGGTTCCGGAGCTACCACCGCAACCACCGCAGGAACGACTCTCACCGGTGCGTGTGCTCCGTACTCGCAGTACGCGGGCCACAAGGGTACCGTGACGATGTTCGGTTCGATCCTCGCACCTGAGTCCACGTCGCTCGAAACGTCGTGGTCGCAGTTCGAGAAGTGCACCGGGATCACGATCCAATACACGGGCTCCAACAGCTTCGAGTCGCAGCTTCCCGTCGAAGTCCAAGGTGGCAGCCCGCCGGACCTGGCGATCATCCCGCAGCCCGGCCTTCTCGCCGAGATGGTCAATACTGGCGCAGTCAAGAAGCCGCCGGCACAGACAGTCGCGAACGAGGCTAACTGGCCTGCTATCTGGAAGCAGTTGGCGACAGTCAATGGCACTTTCTATGCGGCACCGGAGAGCGCCAACATGAAGACGATGGTCTGGTATTCGCCGAAGGTATTCGCAGCGAACGGCTGGACCGTGCCCACTACCTGGAAGCAGATGATGACGCTGTCGGCTCAGATCGCTGCGTCGGGCAAGATGAAGCCGTGGTGTGGTGGCATAAGCTCCGGCACCGCCACGGGCTGGCCGTCTGCTGACTGGCTGTCGCAGATCGTGCTCGGCGACTTCGGCGGCACGGTCTTCGACAACTGGGTGGCCGGCAAGGTGACCTTCTCTTCGCCGCAGATCCAGGCTGCGATGACCATCCTCAAGAACTGGTTGCAGAACCCGGCATGGGTCAACGGCGGTTTCGGCGGTGTCTCGTCGATCGCTACGACTACCTTCCAGAACGCCGGACTTCCGATTCTGAAGAACCAGTGCGCGATGCTCCAGCAGGCGTCCTTCTACGAGGCGCAATGGCCGACCGGCACTACGATCGGTACTGCGCCAACTGATCAGGCGATGGCGTTCTACCTGCCGCCGGTCAACCCGTCGATATCCACGCCGGTAATGGGTGGTGGCGAGTTCACCACTGCATTCTCGAGCGCGCCGGCGGTCCAGATGGTGCAGAACTACCTGTCGTCGCCGCAGTGGGCTGAAAGTCGGATCAAGGTTGCTCGCGGTTGGGTTTCGGCGAATACCAAAGTACCGACATCGATCTACACAGACCCGATCGACCAGCTGTCGGCTAAGTATCTGACCGACCCGAACGCGACGTTCCGCTTCAGCGCCGACGACTCGATGCCGGCAGCAGTGGAGAACACGTGGTGGAAGGCGAGCACCGAGTGGTTTGCTGGTAGCCAGAACCAGGTGCAGACCGCCGCACAGATCGACGCGGCCTACAAGTCAGCTGGCTGACGCCGCTAGGGGAGTACCAAGAGCGCTGCGGCGCCGACTGGGCCCGAATGGCCCCGTCGGCGCCGCTGAGCGTGGCTGAATTACTTCAGTAAATTTTGTATTGCTTGCTGTGCCGTAATTAGAATGCCTGCGGGCCGTTGACAAGGTGGGGGACTCGATGCACCTGCTGACTACATCTCTTGGCAAGCTGCTAACCGTCGCAGAATCCGTCGGCGGGTTCGTTGCCATCCTGGCATTTTTGTTCTGGGTGGCCGGCAAGGTTCGGGGCCGATTCGAGAAGCCAATCGCGAACATTCTGCTTCTCGGGCCTGCGGTGATCCTCCTCATGGTGGGCTTAGTGATCCCCGCGTTCAGGACGATCTTCCTGAGCTTCCGGGGCCAGTACGCAATCGGGCCCAACGTGAAGTACGTCGGGCTGGCCAACTACAAGTGGGCGTTCACTGATCCGCACACGCTGCACACGCTTCTTCGGACTGCCGAATGGCTGGTCCTGGTTCCGCTGGTATCGACCGTTTTGGGAATGGTGTTCGCTCTCCTGGTAGACCGTATGCGCTTCCAGGTGATAGCAAAGTCGCTGATTTTCATGCCAACGGCTATATCCTTTGTCGGCGCCAGCCTCATTTGGAAGTACGTGTATCAGTACCGATCGCCCGGGCTGCAGCAGATCGGCTTGCTGTCGGAGGTAGTGATGAAGTTGGGCTGGTCCCACCCGCCCAACTGGCTGCTCAGTGCGCCGCTCAACACGTTTCTATTGATGGTGATCCTGGTCTGGATCGAGACGGGATTCGCTATGGTGATTCTCGGAGCAGCGATTCGATCGGTTCCAGACGACGTGATAGAAGCTGCGCGTGTCGACGGCGCAAAGGGATGGCGCCTTTTCCGCTCAGTGCAGCTGCCTATGATCTCCACGACGGTAACCGTCGTGATCATCACGATCATGACAGCGACATTGAAGATTTTCGACATCGTCTATACGATCACCGGTGGCGACTTCAAGACCGACACCCTCTCCAACGAGATGTACACGCAGATCTTCGAGTCGTTCAACACCGGCCGGGGTAGCGCGCTGGCGGTGGTCTTGTTCATGGCGGTAGTGCCACTGGTGACGGTCAGTATCCTCCGCTTGCGAAAGGAGCGCTACGCATGAGTGTCGACGAGGTGACGGTAACTGCAACCGAAGGACTTCCCGACCCTTCCGGATTAGCGACCGGCGGGCAAAGAAAGCAGCCCAAGCCCCACCACCGAATCGCAACGTTTGTCGTTGTCGTGATGTCGATCCTGTGGGCTTTGCCGGTCCTCGGATTTTTCATCACTTCGCTACGCTCCAAAGCTGCCGCCGACAACACTGGTTGGTGGACCGTCTTTGTCCATCCTTCCCTCACTTTCTCCAACTACATCAACGTCTTGTTCCACGGCGGGGCGAACATCCAGGGCGGCGGTCTGTTCCCTTACGCGATGAACTCGCTGGCGATAGCGATCCCAGCGACGATCATCCCGATCATCGTTGCCTCGATGGCGGCGTACTCGCTGTCATGGGTTCGTTTCAAGAGCGCCGACACCGTCTATTTCATCATCTTTGGCCTGCAGGTGGTGCCATTGCAGATGTCCCTCGTGCCGTTGTTGCAGCTCTACAGCCACGGCGCGCACATAGGCGGGTTCCTTATCTTCCCGAACCTGAACCTGCACGGGTCCATTGCCGAGGTGTGGATCTCGCACACAATGTTCTCGCTGCCACTGGCGGTGTTCTTGCTCTACAACTTCATTGCTCAGCTACCAAACGAGCTGATCGAAGCCGCACGCGTCGATGGGGCGGGCTACCTCTACATCTATCGTCGTGTTGTGATGCCGCTGTCGCTGCCAGCTATAGCGTCGTTCACGATCTTCCAGTTCCTTTGGGTATGGAACGACCTTCTCATAGGCTTGACCTTCTCGGCGAAGAACGCCAGCGCTCAGCCCCTGACGGTGCAGCTGCAACAGCTGTCGGGAACGTTCGGCAGCCATCTGGACCTTCTCACCGCAGGAGGCTTCGTTTCGATCATCATCCCGATGATCGTCTTCTTCTCCTTGCAGCGCTACTTCGTCCGCGGGCTTCTGGCGGGCAGCGTCAAAGGTTGACCTCACGGGCGCTGAGCGCCCGCTCGGCGAGAGCCTCCTTGGCGGTTTCGACGAACACCTTCTCGCTGAGCGGGCGGTGGAAGAAGAAGCCCTGGAGGATCTGGACGCCGTGATTGCGTAGGCGCTCGGCGCACGCAGCGTCTTCGACGCCTTCGGCTACTACTGTGAACCCGAGCCGGTGCGCCAACTCTGCGATGCTCTGCACGATCGCATCGTCGGCCGGCGACGTGGAGCTTCGCCCGACGAAGGACTGGTCTATTTTTATCTCGTCGAGGGGAAGGGTCGGCAGCACCGACATCGACGTGTAGCCGGTCCCGAAGTCGTCCAACGAGATCTTGACGCCCTGCTGGCGCAGTGGGCTGAGCAGCGCTGCGGCCCTCGAAATGCTCGAAGGCTCGGCTGTCTCGGTGATCTCCACTGTCAGGCAACCCGGAGGAAGCTGACGGCTTTTCAGCTCGGAGAGTATCCAGGAGGCAAGGTCGTTCCTGCCTAAGAGTGCCGCCGACAGGTTTACAGCGACCGGCGTCGAGATTCCCACGGCTCGCCAGCGGACCTGCGCGTCGAGAGCCTCCGCGAGAGCCCACTCCGTCAATCGGCTTACGAGGCCTGTCCTCTCGGCGAGGGGAATGAAGCGTGCCGGCGACACTGCGCCGTGCTTCGCTCCGCTCCAGCGCATGAGCGCTTCCACCCCTACGATGTCGCCAGTCACGGAGCAGATCTGCGGTTGGTATGCGAGGGAGAGCTCCCGGCGGTTCACCGCTATGCGAAGCTCGGCGAGGAGGGCGAGATCCTCGGCCGTCAGTGAGCCTTCGTCGCCGTCCCAGACGTGGACGGGCTGGTTTTCCGCCATTGCGCGCCTGGCGCTCAGCGACCCCTTGCGGATAAGCGTGGCCAGGTCGGCACCGTCCCAAGGTGAGAACGCGACGCCAGTATGGGATCGGATAGCGAGTTCGATGCCGCCGACAAGATACCTGCTTACACCCAACGCGCGGTTGAGGACGTCGACGAGGATGCTCGCCTTCTGAGCGGCGGTGTCGAGTGAAGGGCTACGGTGGCCGAAAGGCGGCCCGACTACCTCGACGACGACGATCTCGTCGCCGTCGACGCGGCCGATCATCGCGTCCGATGGGATCACCTGGCCGAGGTTCTCGACGATCCGCTGAAGCAGCTCGTTGCCGACCGCGTACCCGAGGGCTTCGCGGGCGTCGCTTAGACCTGCGAGGTTCGTCACCGCTACGACGAGAGGGCGAGCGGGTCCGCCGCCCAACCGCTTCGCAAGGCCGTAGCCGTTTGGAAGTCCCGTATCAGTGTCGACCGTGTCCCTGCGGCGGGCGGCCGTGGCGGCGAAGGCCAGCGCGAAGCCGGCCCCGGCATAGGCGAGCAGCGCTGAGCCGATCAAGGCTACAGCCGATAGGAGGTTCCGATCGCCCGACTGGGTCAACCACAGCGCCACGCCGAGGGACGCCGAGTCGATCAGCAGGCGTTTCCATGAGGCGAACAGGGCGTCGAATATGGCGATCCCCGCCCAGATGAGCAGGAAGCAGACAGCCCCGTTCCTGCCTTGCGCTCCCCACACAGCAGCGATACCCGACAGAGCAAGCCAGCCTGTGAGCAAGGTCGACGTTTTCGAGCCAATGCTTCTCGCCCGCATTAACGCGATCAGTGCGATTCCGGATACGCCTGTTGCGGCCGCGGCAATCCAGCGGTAGGAGAAGGGATATCCGGCGGCAAGCGCAGCCGGGGGGATCACGACGGAGCTCAACACGAGGATGATGCGTATAACCGACAGTGGGCTGAGCAGCTCTATTGGCGCACCTAGCGCGAACCACGAACGAGTCTTCGGGAACCAGGTATTGCGTACTTTCACTGATTTTCGCAGCGGGCGGCTAGTGACCGCCGTAGCGCGACTGTCGGTCGACCAAGCTTTCCAACCTGCTGGTCGCGGTGAATTCAACACTGATGATGCGTCGGCAGTCTCGACTTACTACTTGAAGGTAAGGGTGCCTTAGCTGCTACGGCAGCGCATTACAAACCCGTCGGAAGCGGAAATTCGTCGCTTAACGGAAGGCGTGAGAACCATTCCTGCAGCAGACTCAACCCGGCGAGGCCGGGGAGCGCACCCACCTTCAGGTCGATGCGTTGGGCGGCTCGCGCGCCGCCTGGCCCGGTAAAGAGGTACCGGGACAGGTGTTGCGTCTCGCGCCTCGGCATCACTTTCGACCCGACGGGCGACCACAGCCGCCTCAAGGCGCTTCGGGTAATCCGGCGAGCTTTCCGGCTCGACGCGAGACGGGTTCGAGCCTGAGTGGTGTAGAAGCTGATGTGCCTTCCCTCTTGGAGCATGATCCGCTTGAGCAGGCGCGTGAGTACCGGGTTGCCCGCATTCGACGCTAGGAGGGCGTAACCGGCCTGGGTGGTCATCTCGTTGACGGCGCCCCACGCCATTTGAAGCGCGACCAGGTCCGCTCCGATCGTCCAGGTTCCGGCGAGCATGGCCAGCGGCCGTATCCGGTCCGCAATCCCCAGGCTTTCCCGCATCGGTCCTATACGTGAGGAGCCGGAGGGTTCGCCGTGGGCGGCGAGCACGCTGGCGAGGGCCTCGCCATGCCAGAGCTCCTCGAACGCCCAGATGGACAGGAACGATGTCAGGTTCGGATCGTGGTGCGCCGGGCCGAGCAGCAGGTCGCGCAGGTAGCACGACGTATGGAATTCGACGTCGTGCATGTAGCGAACGCAGCGCAGGGCGTCGGGGTGAAGCGGCTCGTCCTCAAACCTGGAAAAGTCGAGGTCGTCCCAGCGCAACCTTGCGGAGCGCCGCTTGGCGTCATCTATCTCGAACGTCATACCGGGGCTTCGTAGTCCAAGCGGCGCGTGGATGAGTGCCCCTTCTGTGAAGGAGCGTTCACCGGATCAGGCTGCGTTGGCGGAGTTGCATCCAGGGGTCGCGGTCACAGCGACTAGAGGCGGAACCTGTGCCATGGCCGGCAGCTGGAGTGTCTGCGGATTGATCGCGTTCGCGATAGCCGTCTGCCCCGCCGGGTTCGGGTGCAGGTGATCTCCCGAATCGTAGGGAGGGAACATGGCGGTAGGGTTGCACTGACCGTTGTAGACGTCAGCGACGACCGGGGCCATGTCGAGGACGCCGTCGAAGGCGCCCGACGTACGAATCCAGTTGTCCACCGTCACGAGGTTCGCCTGGTCGGCGGGGGTCCAGTACTCGTCCTTGTCGGTGGCACGCGGCAGAAGGGTCACACCGATGATCCTCACCCCTGCCTTGTGGGCTGCGGCGATCGCCTGCTGGTAGCCTTGTATCAGCTGAGCGGCGCTGGAGCCGAACCACAGGTCGTTGGTGCCGAGGAACAGGACTACCTCGCCGACGCCGGGCTGGTTGAGAGCGTCGTTTGCGAGCCGTGTCAGGCCTGGCAGTCCCCCGCTTTTCGTGTCGTCGGTCGGCGTGGTCGGTGTTGGTGCGAGCAGCGCGTTGGCGCTGATCCCTTCGTTGATGACCGCCCGCTGCTGGTCCGCTGGCAGTGTGTCGATCCGTTGCTGGAGCACGTGGGTCCACCGCAGCGTGCTGTTGTAACCGTCGGTGATCGAGTCGCCGACGACGACGATGCTCGGCTGCCCGGTCGTTTCGAGCACGTCCACGGCGTCCACGAATCGAATCTGGGTTCCCGGGTAGACGACGCCGAGCATGTTGGCTTGCGACGACAGATTGCCCCGCCCGTTCGGCGTGAAGAACACACGGGTCGGGCTTGTCTTGCAACACCAGTGCAAGCTCACCAGCGTGGTGCTTTGCACCCATAGGCTGATCGCGAGGGTCTCGTTAGGGGTTACCGTCATCGCAACCGGGTCGCTGTAGGCCTCTTGGCCTGGGGCGATCGTGATCTGCGGTGATCCCCCGAACGTCACTATGTGAGTCGTGGCGGGCGTGATCGCCGACCCTCCGGCTGACTCGGCTAGCGTCGCCGCTCCAATCGTCAGCGGCGAAGTGCCCCACAGGTTCGACACCCTAAATTTCACGGCCTGGCCACCAAGGGCGACAGTCGCCAAGTCACGCACCGTAGCGTCAGAAGCGACCCCGTAGCCCCACGACATCGGCGAACCCCATGCTATCCGCCACGTCGCCTGGGGAACGACGGTGGTTGTGGAGGTAGACGTCGAAGTCGAACTCGAAGTCGAACTGGTCGGCGCAGTCGTCACCTTGGGCGGCCTGGTTCCGGGATCAGGGCGACTCGAAAGGGCGGTCGTCTGCTTGCCGGCGACGGTGCTGCTCGGCAGCAGGAACGCTGCGACGATCGCGGCCGCAGCGACAACGGCGAAGAGCGCGAGGAGAGGCCAGTTGCGCTGACGTCTAGCGGCGAAGATCGGGCGCCCGGGGTCCCTGCCCGCCGGTCCTCCTCCCGCAGGTTGGTAATGGGTCACGTCTATCGAGCCGCTGCCGATGCCCGCAGCAGCTCGGAATCATGTGGTGCGTAATCCAAGACGGGGTTTGATCCACCTCGTGCGGCCACAAATCACGCATTGACTCTATACGAGCCGCTAGCCCCTGACAGAGCGCCGCCGGAGGCTGAGCTTATCCGCAGTCCCGGTGCCTCACTGCGAATTCCATTTACCCACGCCGCGTCGCCCTGCGCAGGCTCAAGGGAAAAATGACGGCGGTCGAGGTCGGCACGATCCACCATGCGGGAACGCTCGTCTTGCTTACGGCGTAGGTGATAGCCAGAGCCACTGCGACGGCCACTGCGACAGTCCAGTCGTCACCGATGACGAAGTCGTAACAGAACGCAAGAAAGGCCTTCACTCTCCGCATCAGAACCCGGCTTGTGGGGAGGTGGGCGAAGTCGGCGGTGTCGACGCGATCCTGTGGGGAGCGGACGGCTTCGAAACGGCTACGAGGGCCAGCCCGAACAGCGCCACAGCGGGAACAAGCACGAGGAGGGCGGCATCGGATCCAGGCCAGCGGGCGCCGGCTCCTTCGGCGCCCCAGAAGGTCCCGAACGAGATCAGCATGACCCCCACAGCGAACTTCATCGTGTTCTCAGGCACCCGTGACAGCGGGGCCCGAACGGCGACCCCGACCACGACGACGACTAGCACCGCCGACACTGCAGCGAGCGCCGCAAGGGGGATGTCGTGCTGATTGGAGCCGAATGTGAGCGCGATGAACGCTACTTCGAGACCTTCGAGGACTACACCCTTGAAAGACAACGTGAACGCGTACCAATCACCGACCAGCCCAACCGAGCGGTTGTCGGCTGCCCGGGCGGCGGCAAGCTGCTCCCGGAAGATCTTGTCCTCGTCGTGGAGCGCCTTGTGACCGCTCGCGCGTAGCACCGCCTTGCGGAGCCACTGCAATCCGAAGATCAGCAGTAAAGCGCCGACGAACAGTCGGAGGCTTCGCAATGGTATCGCCGACAGGGCCGGCCCCAACGCCGCAATAACCACCGCGAGGACAGCGAGGCCGGACGCGACACCTACCAGCGCGGATCGCCAGTCGCGTGCTGTTCCCGCCGCGAGGACGATCGTCGTCGCCTCGACCGCCTCTACCGCGCAGGCGAGGAAGACGGCAAGGAACAATGCTCCTGAATTCAAAAAGAAGTCCTCATCTGTAAGGTCAGCCTACAAGTGCACGGCGGTCAAGAATGGCTCGTCCTGTCTGGAAAGATCAGGCACCCGTCCGCCGACAGGCTGACTTCCGTCCTCGAATCGAAAGCCAACCGCTGTACGTCGGGCACGCCGGTCATTCTCCGTCCTCCGGCTACTTCGATCACGTGCTCGTAGCCCCATCCACGAAAGGCGCTGTCGAGCACCACCGCGCCAATTCGAGTAGAGCCCGCCCGCTCGTCGTGGGCGAAGTGCACTGCCGTAGGGCGGACCAGGATCCTCACCGGTTCCCCGATGCTCGGCACCGAGCCGAGCATCGGACGTCCCTGGACTTCGCAGCCGTCGACGTCGACGACCATGAAGCGGCCGTCGAACTCCTTCGCCGTTCCCGAAAGCTCCCCCGCCAGTCCGGTGAAACGAGCCACGAATTCGCTCGCTGGATCACGGTAGATACTTTCGGGAGCGCCGACCTGGACGAGAACGCCCTTGTCTAGGACGCCGACAGCGTCGGCGAGAGCGAACGCCTCCGCCTGGTCATGGGTGATGTATACAGCGGCGGCGCCGAGGCGTCGTACCATGGCCCCGATGTCGACGCGAAGCTGCTCGCGGCGGTCCGCATCCAGATTCGAAAGTGGCTCGTCGAAGAGGAGCAGGCTCGGCTCGGCAACGAGGGCCCGTGCCAGCGCAACGCGCTGCTGCTCACCGCCGGACAGTTGGCCGGGGTAGCGAGCTTCGAGTCCGCCAAGGCCGACTTGTGCGAGCGCGAGGTGTGATCGCCGTCGGCGTTCGTCGGCGTTCAGGTGCCTCCGCCGCAGCGCAAAACCGACGTTCTGCTCGGCGGTCATGTGCGGCCAGAGGGCGTAGTCCTGGAAGACCATGGCCAGGTCGCGCTTTTCTGGCGGGAGATGCGTTCCCGGACCGTCCACTTGGGTCCCGTTGATGCGTAGGCTGCCCTCGCTCGGGCGCTCGATGCCGGCGACGCAGCGAAGCAGCGTGGATTTACCGCTGCCTGACGGGCCTAGCAGGACCATGAACTGGCCGGGCTCGACTGCAAGGTCGATCGCGTTCACGGCGACCTTCGCACCGAAGCTCTTCGACAGTCCTTCGACCATCACGGCCATTGGTCGGTCGCCGCCCGATCCTGTCCGCTGCGATGCTGCCCGTTCGAATGTCGACCTGGTGGAGGCGAAGCTCATGACGACACCCCCGCAAGTTCGCCTGCCGGATCGTCGGTGACAGTCGGCAGTTCTGCTGGTTCGACTTTGGCCTCGACGGCGGTCTTCGACGGGGCGGTCCTTTGCCAGGTACGCCACCCGACGGGTGCGAGGAGCCGGAAAAGCCCGAGGGCCGCACCGACAACCGCCAGTGTGAACAGCACTGCGACTACCGACAGTGCTGTCCCTTCACCTATGTTTGCCTTGCCTAGGACCTGCAGGATTGCAACCGAGACAGGAACGACACCGGGAGGTGCCAGCAACTCCGAGATCGGCAGTTCGAGGAACAATGCCGAGAATGCAAGCAGCCCCGCCCAAAGAAGCGGGCGTGCCAGCAAAGGCAGGACGCAACTGCGCCACGCCCTCGCCCAGCCAACGCCGTGGACTCTCGCGGCGTGCAGCAGCGAGTCGTGGATCTGCGAGAAAGGTCCGAGCATGATCCTCGACGACTGCGGAACGGCGTTCGCAACGTAGGCCATCCCAAGGAGTGGGACGGTACCGTAAAGGACTATTCCGGCGTGGGTGAGAAGCGGGAGGTCGTAAGCGAAAATGTAGCCGGCCGCAAACACGACTCCTGGCAGCGCGACTGCTACAAGTAGCGCCATGTCGAGTAATTTCCCGCCTATCCCGTTCCTCGACGAGGCCATCGTTCGGGCCATGATCGCTCCCAACGTCACGGTGGCCATCGCGCAGACGAACCCGATCTCTGCCGAGAAGCGGATCGGGCCGCCGAGCCCGGAAACCCCGAGAAGCCCGCTGTAGTTGGAAACGGTAAAGGAGCTCAAATGAAGTCCGGTAAACGGCACGAGCAGCGACGACGACACGACACCGAGGAGCGGGACGCCGAGCGCCGCAGTGAAGACCGCGGACGCGAAGACGACCGCAACGGCATTGCCTGAACGTCCGAGGGACCGCGGCACGCTCGCACGGGTCCGCCCGGATACGACGGCGAAGCTCCGTGAGCCGAGTAGACCGTGCTGGATCACCAAGGCGACGGCGACGGTCCCTATGAGCGCCCAGCCGACCACCGCCGCCACGCCGAAGTTGGCTGGGAAGGTGGCGATCGACTCGTAAAGCGTGTAGGTGGCGACAGGAAAATGGGCTGATGCCGCAATTGTCGTGGCGACCCCGAAGTCACCGATCGACTCGGCGAACACGATGACGAAACCCGACATGATCGCTGGGAGCAGTAGCGGGGCGATGACCCGGACAGCAGCGAGACGTCCCCCGCCGTGGACTCGTACAGAGTTTTCGATGTCGCCGCCGAGGGCTCCCATAGACGGGGCTAGAGCGAAATAGGCGAACGGCGTTCCCTTCAGTCCAAGCACGACGGCGACGCCAACGGGGCCGAGGACGAGGTGCTGGACCGTGTGGTTCCACAAGCCGACGGCGCTCAAAAGCCCGGACCGCAGCACGATCTCCTCCCAGCCGACCGCCACGAGATACGACGGCACGAGCAGGACAGCCCATAGCGAGAGCACGAAGACCCTACGGCCGGGTGCGGTTGTCCTCTCCGATATGAACGCGAGTCCGGCTGCGCAAACGATCGCGAGCAGGCCCGCTCCAAGTGAGACAGCGACGCTGTCGAGCATCGCTCTGCCCAGACCGTCGCTTAACGCTGACGACACGTTGGACCACGTCAACCACGACGTGCCCTGGTCGAACAAGCGCGGTGATACCGCCTGGATCAAGAAGCAGGCCGGTGGCACCACAAGCAGCAGCACCACGACCACCGCAATCCCCAAACGGGCCAGGCCACCCGGGGCGCGCCGGGCGGCTTGGCGAAGGGATGAAGCAATAACAGTGACGGCCGGCGGCCTGACCGGCCCCTGCGAGTCTGTCAACCGTTGACCACGTGTGCGGTGAACCACTGGTTGACAGTCCCCTCAAGTGGTCCCCACTTGTAGGGGTCTATGAACTGGATCGGAATCGACGACAGAGGCGGGACGAGCTTGTGCTGGCTGGTTCCGTTGACGATCGGGAAGAACAGCGAGTCACCGTGAGGGTCACCTGTCAGCATCACTTGCTGACCGGCGGGTGAGTAGACGAAGTCCGCGAACTGTTTCGCCTCCGCCTGCTCCGCTGCCGAGACCTTGTCGTCGATGCCTATCACGCCGGGTAGCGCAGTGACCTGCGAAGGGTAGGCCACCTTTATCTGGGGGTACTTGTACTCGAACCCGATACCGGCCGAGTTCTGCACGATCGCAGCGCTGATCTGGCCTTGGAGCAGGGCGGTGAGGGTCACTTTGTTCGTCGCGTAGACGTGCAACCCGTTAGCTGCGAGGGCCGAGAAGTACTGCTCGCCCTGCGTGACCCCGCCCAGTTGGTTCAACATACCTGCGACGAAGCTGTACGTCGGCCCCGACACCGCCGGGTTGTTCATCCCGACCTTGCCCTTCCAGGCCGCCGTGGTGAGATCCGACCATGATGTCGGTGGAGTTGTCACAACCTTGCTGTTGTAGACGAGCGCACCAGCGACGGTGAGGCCAGTCGGGATGTAGCTCTTGTCGGCCGGCACTTCCTTCTGGCCGAGAGAGTTGAGTGTGCCGGTGTTCGGTTCGAAGCCTTTGAGAAGCATGCCGGCTTTGTCCAAGGCTGCGTAGGCTCCGTCACCGTCGGACCAGAAGATCCCCCACTGCGGGTTCGAGCCTTCGGCCTGGATCTTCGCCAGGAGGGTTCCGGTGCTGTGATCCTCGAGCTTGGTGGGGATCCCCGTGGCGGCCTGGAATGCCTTGACTTCAGCGCTGTCGTATCCTTCTGCTGCATAGACGACGAGGGGTACCTTCGCTGCGGGAGTGGTTGCGGCCGTTGCAGAAGCGGTCGTGGACGGGCTCGAAGCGGTGGTGGCACTTGAAGCCGCCTTGGTGGTAGAGCCACTCGAGCATGCGGTCAGGGCAGTGCCGAGGGCGAGGGCTGTGCCGGCGAGCTTGAAGGCCGGCGACGCCGCAAAAGATTGAACCTTAACTTTTCTCATGTTGCGAACGTAACTAACCAAAGTGAACGGCTATTTACTCGGAGGTGGCGCAGAGGTGAACACTTGCCGAACATTCGTCTAACAGCAGGGCGCCCTGTCGAAGGCCAGGAGGCTCTAACGTAGCGAGGGTGCCCGCATCCTGACGGCACGGTACCGACTCGACAGAAGGAGGCGAGCTGTGGGTATTTTGGACATGTTTCGTTTAGACGGCAAGGTCGCCATCGTCACCGGGGCTTCGTCGGGTCTCGGGGTGGCATTCGCCCAGCATCTCGCCGAAGCCGGCGCAGACGTCGCTCTCGCAGCGAGACGGGTCGATCGTCTCGGCGAAACCGCTGCGCTCGTAGAGAAGGCCGGAAGACGTGCAATATCAGTTCCCACCGACGTCTCGTCGCCAACCGACTGCCAACGCCTCGTGGACGAGACGATGGAAGCCTTCGGGAAAGTCGACGTGCTTGTGAACAACGCCGGGCTCGGAACGGCCTACCCGGCCACTAGGGAGACACCCGAGCAGTTCCGCCAAGTGATCGACGTCAACTTGAACGGGGCGTACTGGATGGCCCAGTGCTGCGGGAGAGTGATGAAGCCAGGTTCGAGCATCATCAACATCGGCAGTGTCCTGGGTTTCACTACTGCGAACCTTCCCCAGGCTGCTTACTCTGCGAGCAAAGCCGGGTTGATAGGCCTCACCCGCGACCTTGCGTCACAGTGGACGGGACGCAAGGGCATCAGGGTCAACCTGGTGGCACCAGGGTTTTTCGCTTCCGAGATGACCGGGCAGTACCCGCCCGGCTACATGGAGGGGCAACTCCCCCGCGCACTGGTAGGGCGGGCGGGGGAGCCAGTCGAGCTGTCGGCAGCGGTGGTATTCCTCGCGAGCGAAGCCGCCGGCTACGTCACGGGAGTCGCGCTGCCCGTCGACGGCGGCTTCCTCACGAGCTGATCCGCCAGCTCGTGGAGACTCCGAAACCAAGCGGTGGTCTGTTTGATCTCATCGTCACCACCGAGGAGCTTCTAGACGCGACCCGATCCGAAGCTTGGCTTGCGGCGATGCTCGACGCGGAGGTCGCCCTTGCGAGAGCGGAGGCGGAAACGGGGGTCATCCCGGAGGCGGCCGCCAGCAGCATCGAGGCCGTGGCGAGGCCGGAGAACTTCGACGTGGCGTCCATCGCCCGTGACGCGCGAAGCGGCGGGAACCCCGTGATCCCACTTGTGGACGCGCTGACCGCTCTCGTCGGCGACGCCGGCCGTGACTGGGTGCACTGGGGTGCCACGAGCCAGGACATCCTCGACACCGCCGCCGTGCTTGTGGCAAAGAGAGCCGGCCGGGTCATCCTCGGCGACTTGGAACGCCTGTCAGGAGCCTGCGCTGCACTCGCCGAAACTCACCGGGGCAGCATCATGACAGCCAGGACGCTCCTTCAGCCCGCTCTGCCGACGACGTTCGGGCTGAAGGCGGCGGGCTGGTTGCTTTCCGTCATCGGCAGCGCCGACACCCTCGACTCGGCGTTGGACAGCCTCCCGGCACAGCTCGGTGGTGCGGTCGGGACGCTGGCATCCCTCGGCTCGAGCGGCCCCGCCGTCGTCGCGGCCTACGCCGGGGCGCTCGGGCTTCGAGCACCGAT